>CAYHSN010000223.1:0-5921 GCA_964359235.1 uncultured Vicinamibacterales bacterium
CACAGCAGGCCTGCCCTCGACTGGGCTCGGGCCAGGAAAGGCCTGCGCTACGGCGCATTCCTTACACTGTTCCGCCGCGGCCAGGACAGCATCGCTCTCGAAACGGCGGTGGGTTTTGACGCATCAAGGTCAAGTTAGGCGGGAAACCGCGGGTGTAGATTGGACCGGTGAAGACCTCTCGGATCTACGTAGACACGTCAGTCTTGGGCGGCTGCTTCGATCCGGAGTTTGCGACTTGGTCGAACGGCCTCGTTGAGGACTTCCGTCGGCGGGTCAGCGAGCAGCGTCCGCTCTCGCCAGCTCCTCGTCAATCACGCGCTGAAACGCCTCGAACGACTGCGCGCCCGACAGCAATCGCCCGTTGACGAAGAAGGTCGGCGTCGCGCTGACGCCGGCGCCGCGCCCGTCGCGCAGGTCAGCCTGCACGACGCCCGCGAACGTCCCCCCGTCGAGGCACGTCGCGAACTTGGCCTGGTCGAGCCCCAGCTCGGCCGCGTAGCGCTTGAGATCGTCCGGCATCAACGCCTTCTGGTTCGCGAACAGCCGGTCGTGGTACTCCCAGAACTTTCCCTGCACGTGCGCGCAGTGTGCCGCCTCGGCCGCCTTCGGCGCGTCCGGATGATTCGGCAGCGGGAAGTTCCGAAACGCGATGCGGACCTGGTCGCCGTAGTGCTCCGCCAGGCGTCTGACGACGGGCGCGACCTGCGCGCAGTACGGACACTGGAAATCCGAGTACTCCACGATCTGCACCGGCGCACCCGCCGGCCCCAGCGCGGGCGCATCGTCCGGCACGCCGACGGAGACGCGCGGTGGATCGAGCGTGATCTCGACCTTCGTCTTCGCCTTCAACCGATCGATGAGCGCCGCCGACGCGCGGCTCATGCGCTGCTGCTGCAGGAACTGGTGAATCTGCCCGCGCACCTCGTCGAGCGGAATCCCCTTCACACGGTCCGGATTCTGCTGATACCACGCGACGACGTCGGCGTCCTGGACCGGTGCGACCTGGCTCATGACCTCCTGCTGCACGAGCGCGTCGGGCGTGATGCCGTGGGATTTGGCCTCGCGCGCGAACAGCTCCTCGGCGACGATCTCGTCGATCGCCCGTCGCCGCGCGTCGTAGAGCGCCAGCCGGAGCGGCGCGCCCGAAAACGCGCCCGCATCGAGGCCGAGCGCTCGACGATCGACTTCGTCCAGCGTGATCGCGCGATCGGCGACGCGGGCGACGACCTGGCTGCGCGACGGCCCCGTGTCAGCCGGCGCGGACGTCGACGACGCGGACTGACGGCCGCAGGCGGCAAGGACAGAGACGAAAACACAGATCGCGCCGTACAGCAGTCGGCTTCCTGGGGTCATGATTCCGGCCATTCTGACATAGAATCCCCCCGTCGGAGCGCGCGCCTTCAGTCGCGCCCGCCCGGCCGGACTGAAGTCCGGCGCTACGCCTGCAACGACGGGCCGGACTGAAGTCCGGCGCTACGCCTGCAACGACGGGCCGGCTGAAGCCGGCCCTACGAATGGAGAATCGAAGAACTCTGGAGGCCGTCGTGAAACGTCTTGTCCGACTCTCAGCCGTCACGTTTCTGGCACTTGCGCTGCTGGCGCTCGCGCATCCCATCGCGGCGCAGACACCGTCCTTCACGCTGCCGCAGATCATGGGCTTCCCGTTCCCGAGCGACCTCGTCGCCTCGCCGGCCGGGTCCGCGTTCGCCTGGGTCAACGTGCAGCGCGGCGTGCGCAACATCTGGGTCGCCGAAGGGCCCGACTTCCGCCCGCGGCGCCTGACCGACGCCCGTGAGGAAGACGGGCAGGACCTGACGAGCCTGGCGTTCTCAGGCGACGGCCAGTACATCGTGTACACGCGCGGCGGCGACCACGGCGCGAACTGGCCGGCGGCCGGCAATCTGATGCCGAACCCGACGAGCAGCCCGATTCAGCCGCGCCTGCAGATCTGGTCGGTCGCAGTCGGCGGCGGCGCGCCGAAGATGATCGCCGACGGCGACAGCCCGGCGCCGGCGCCGACCGGCGATCGAATCGCCTTCGAGCGCGACCGGCAGATCTGGATCGTGGCCATCGACGGCGGAAAGCCGGCCGAGCGCTTGTTCTTCGCGCGCGGAAACAATGAGTCGCCCGCGTGGTCGCCCGACGGCCGCGCGCTCGCGTTTGTGTCGAACCGGGACGACCACAGCTTCATCGCGATCTTCACGTCGGCCGATCGGCCGATTCGCTACATCGCGCCGTCAACCGCGCGCGACTCGATGCCGCGCTGGTCGCCCGACGGCAGGCGCCTCGCGTTCGTCCGCCGGCCGGGCCAGGGCGGCGCGCGCCAGCCGCTCCTCGCCCAGACGCCGCAGCCATGGGCCATCTGGGTGGCCGATGTCGAAACCGGTCAGGCGCGCGAGGCATGGCACAGCCCGGCGACGCTGCGAGGTTCGTATCCACGCACCCAGGGTGGCGCGAACCTGCATTGGGCCGCCGGCGATCGTCTCGTATTCCTCTCGTACGAAGACGGCTGGCCGCATCTCTACTCGATCGCGGCCTCGGGCGGCGCGGCGCTCAAGCTGACCGACGGCAACTTCATGGTCGAGTACGTGTCGATGACGCCCGATGGGAAGACCGTCGTCTACAACGCAAACGCGGGCGGCGATCCGGACGACATCGAGCGCCGGCACGTGTTCAAGGTGCCGGTCGATCGCGCGCAGCCCGTCGCGCTCACGAGCAGCAAGGGCCTCGAGTGGGCGCCGGTCGTGACGGCCGACGGCGCGACCGTCGCGTTCCTCGGGTCCGACGTGCAGAACCCGCCGCTCCCGATGGTCGTGCCCCTTGCGGGCGGCACGCCCCGCGCGCTCGCCACCGACTTCGTGCCGGCCGACTTTCCCGCCGCACAGCTCGTGACGCCGGAGCACGTCGTGTTCAAGGCGCCGGACGGCGTGGCCGTGCACGGTCAGCTCTTCAAGACCGCGGGCGGCGAGGCGCGAAAGCCGGCCGTCATCTTCGTGCACGGCGGACCGCCGCGGCAGATGCTCCTCGGCTGGCACTACATGTTCTATTACGCGAACGCGTACGCCCTGAACCAGTACCTCGCCAGCCGCGGCTACCTCGTGCTCTCGGTCAACTACCGGCTCGGCATCGGCTACGGGTTCGAGTTCCAACAGCCCGATCGCGCGGGCGCGCGCGGCGCGTCGGAGTATCAGGACGTGCTGGCGGCCGGCAAGTACCTGCAAGGCCGCGCGGACGTCGATCCCAAACGCATCGGCATCTGGGGCGGTTCGTACGGCGGTTATCTCACGGCGCTCGCGCTCGGCCGCAACTCGGACGTCTTCGCCGCGGGCATCGACATCCACGGCGTGCACAACCGCGTGAGCCAGCTCAACGTCGAACTGCTCGCCTCGGGCATCGTCGGCGACGGCATCACCGAGGCCGACGTCCGCGAGGCGCTGAAAGTGGCGTGGGGCTCGTCGCCCGTCTCGGCGGTGCCGACGTGGAGGTCGCCGGTGCTGCTCATCCACGGCGACGATGACCGCAACGTGCGGGTCGATCACACGACGGACCTGGTGCAGCGCCTGAGGGCGAAAGGCGTGGCGTTCGAGGAACTCGTGATTCCTGACGAGATCCACGACTTCCTGCTGTACCGCTCGTGGCTCAGGGTGTTCGAGGCGACGGCGGAGTATTTTGACAAGACCCTGAAGAAGTAGGAACGAGGGGCGAGGAACGGGGAACGAGTAGAACCCCGCTCGATGCGGCGTGCGTCACTCGTTCCTCATTCCTCGTTCCTCGTTCCTCGTTCCTCATTCCTCGTCCCTCGTTCCTTCTTCTGGCGGCAATCGACGCGATCAGATCCCCCTCGACCTCGCCTTCGCGCGAGTCGAGGATCTCGAACGGGGCGACGAGCTCGAGGAGCTCCCCGGACTTCAGCAGGAAGTCCGGATTGGCGGGCTTGCCACGCGCGGCGTGGCCCACCGTGAACGTTTCGTACAACAGCAGGCCGCCCGGTCTGAGCGCGCGCGTCAACGCCGGGAAGAGCGGGCGGTGCAGGTAGCGGAAGACGAGAATCGCGTCGTACCGATCCGTGCCGAGATCCACGGCGTCCTGCTCGAGATCGACGACCGCCGCGTCGACTGACAGTCCCACACGGTGGGCGGTGCGGCTGAGCCAGTCGACCGTTTCCGCATCGCGATCGACGGCGTGCACGTCGAAGCCGACCGACGCCAGCAGGAGCGCGTGGCGCCCGGCGCCGCACGCGACGTCGAGCACCTGGCCGCTGGACGGCAGCCAGCGGGCCGAGCGCAGCAGCCAATCGGACAGTCCGGCCACCGGCCCGTTTCCGAAGCTCCTCTGACCGGTCCAGCGCGACATGCCGCCGGCGAGGTTGAGCACTCGATCGACGCCCGCGCGCGCGAGGAATCGCGCCGCGTGATAGCTGCGCACGCCGTGTTCGCAGACGACGAGCACCGGGCGCGCGTCGCGCCGGAGGAGCGCCGGCGCGGCCGCGATCAGATCGACCGGCAGCAGCCGCGCGTCCGGGATGTGTCCCAGGCGCTCGTACTCTGCCGGCGTGCGCACGTCGAGCACCGATACCGCGCCTTCGCGAACGAGACGCTCCGCTTCGGCCGCATCGACCGTGCGGAATCCCTCTGGGTGCGCTACTCGACTCTGGAACATGTCGCTCCCGCCCGCGCCATCATGGGCCGAGCCCTTCGACTTCGCTCAGGGCAGGCAAGCTCGGCCCCTACGCGTTCCTCGCTGCTCAATCCCCAATCCTCAATCTGCAATCTGCAGTCCTCCTCATTGGCACCACCCCCCTGGCGTCTGCCACAGGATATTCGGCTTCGCGGGCTCGACGAGCTCCATCACGAAGTAGCTTTCACCCTGCCAGGCTGACGACTGCACGATCCACAACGGCTGTCCGATCTTCGTCCGCATGACGCCCAGCGGAAGCACGAAGCTCACGTTCCACCGATAGCAGTCGGTCAGCTCGGCGAAGATCGCCGTCGAGCTGGTGCCGCCGGGGCGCAGGCGCACCCAGCCCCACGCGTAGGTGAGCACGTCGCACGGCGGCTCGCTCGGGCGCGTCTTCGGCTTCGGCTCTTCGTACCGCCGGACGGCCTCGAAGTAGAACACGAAGCCTCCGGGCGCCGCGTCAGGCGCGCGATACAGCGCCTCGAGTTGAATCGGCCGCAGCGCCCGCTCGCGGATGTTGTAGGGATGCTTCCGCCCGCGCCCGCGGATGGCCTCATTTTCGGTCTTCTCGAACGGCACGGTCAGGGTCTCGAGCACCCATTTCCAATCGGGCGAGGAATCGTCCAGGACGGCGATCGGCTCAATCCCTGGTTCGACGCCAGGCGCGACGCTCGTGGCCAGCCCCTCCTTCGGGTACGGCGCCGCGTCGGGCGGCGCCAGCGGGCCTTTCGGCGTGAAGTCGGTGCGCAGGCCGACGTTGCTCAGACACTGCGCGCGGAACCACACCGGCGCCAGCGCCTTGAGCGGCCTCGATTCGCCGTCGCTCTGCCACAGCGTCCAGTGGCGCTGAATTCGCTGTCCGGGCCACCAGTTCTGCGGCACGGCCTCGAGCGTGACGGGGATCTCGAGCTTGATGCGCGGCACAGGCCAGGCGTTCTTCCACTCGTCGTCGTAGGTCGCAAACGGGATCAGGATGCCGTCCTGGCGGAGGACGGCGAGCGTGAATGGCGGACGCTGGTCGCCGCCGGAAGCGGCTACACCGTAGAGGAGAGCGATCGCGAACGCGAGGCCAAGATCCCGGCGATATCTCATGCGGTGCTCGCGAACCGGCGGATACAGGGACGATTCTCGCATAACTACTGGTTCAAGGTTCGTTCCGTGGTCCTTCCGTGGTCCTTCCGTGGTCATTCCGTGGTCCTTCCGTGGTCCTTCCGTGGTCCTTCCGTGGTCCTTCCGTGGACCTG
>CAYHSN010000224.1:0-1850 GCA_964359235.1 uncultured Vicinamibacterales bacterium
GCACGTCTACTTCGCGCGGCCCGACAGCCTCGTGTGCGGCGAGAGCGTCAACGAGGTCCGCACGAACCTCGGCCGCGGGCTCGCGCGCGAGGCGCCGGTCGAGGCCGATGTCGTCGTGCCGGTGCCCGACTCGGGCGTGTGTGCGGCGCTCGGCTATGCCGAGGAGTCGCGAATTCATTTCCAGATGGGGCTCATCCGCAACCACTACGTGGGCCGGACGTTCATCGAGCCCGAGCAGGCGATCCGGCACTTCGGCGTCAAGGTGAAGCTGAACCCCGTGCGCAGCATTCTCGACGGCAGGCGTGTGGTCCTCGTGGACGACTCCATCGTGCGCGGGACGACGAGCCGCAAGATCGTGCGCATGATCAAGGCCGCCGGCGCCCGCGAGGTGCACGTGCGCATTAGTTGTCCGCCGACGATCTCACCGTGTTTCTACGGCATCGACACGCCGCGGCGATCGGAACTCATCGCTGCGACGCACACCGTCGAAGAGATCCGGAAGTACCTCGAGGCCGACAGCCTCGCGTACCTGAGCCTCGAGGGCCTGCTGAGTTCGGTCGGCGCCAGACGAAGCGCCTACTGCACGTCGTGCTACACGGGCCAGTATCCGGTCGTCTTTCCGCAGGACGAACAGGCCTACCTGCAGCTCGCGCTCAAGCTGTCCAAATGAGGCTCTTACTCGTTCCTCGTTCCTCATTCCTCGTTCCGATATTGGTTGCATCCCTGTGCGCGGCGGGTCTCGGGGAAGCGCCCCGCCAGCGGGAAACCGTCGCCCCGGCCGATTTGAAGGCCGCCGTCGACAACCTCGGCCGTCTCGACTACAAGGTGCGGATGAAGGCCGCGCGCACGGTCCGTCGCGCGCCGCCGGCCGTGGCGACGGCCGCGCTGATGGACGCGGCGTCAAGCCACGCGGACGGGTACGTCCGTTACCGGGCGCTCGTGCTGCTCTCGGGCTTCAACGACCCGCGCGCGCGCGACATCATGGAAGAGGCGATGTCGGACGCCAACGATCGTCTGCGGGCCGTGGCCTACGCCTACTTCGAGCGCAACCCCGACAAGACGATCACGCCGCTGCTGCTGAAGGCACTCGACACGGAGGAGTCGGAGTTCGTGCGGCCCGAGCTGACCCGCGCCGTCGCCGCCTACGGCGGGTTCGATCCGAAGGCGCGCGCGGCCCTCCTGCCGCTCGTGGATCGCGGCCAGGACTTCTTCCGCGGCGTCGCGATCGAAGCGCTCGGCGACTACAAGGAAGCCCAGGCCTTCGGCGCGATCCAGCGTGTGGCCATGCTCGAGGGCCCGCTGCAGGACGACGCGGTGGTGGCGCTCGGCAAGATCGGAGACCAACGCGCGCTCGGCACGCTCGCGGAGCTGCAGCGGACGGCGCCGCGGGAGCACCAGCCCGCGATCGCGGCGGCCATCTGCCTCCTCGGCGTGAACTGCGGCTCGCACCAGGGTTTCATCACTGACACGCTTCGCTTCGCGATCGCGAACATCGGCTTCCAGGAGTTGGTGAGGGCGTCGGCCACCGCGCTTGCCGCGATCGCGATGTCCGGCCGGGCCGACGCGTTCACGGCGCTGCTCGATGCGGGCGTGCCGGCGCGCGATCCGGCCCGCGCGCCCGTGGCGCTGGCCGCCGGCACCGTGGCGATCCGCCACACGGCGCTCGCGCTGTCGGTGCTCGACGCGCGCCCGGATCTGGATGGCGCCGTGTTGTTGCTGCGCGACGCGTTCGACATGCTCGAAGAGGACTACGAGGAGGAGCGCTTCTTCGCGGCCGTGCGCCGCGCGTACTGGGAAGCGCCGGAAGGGTCGACACGGCGCAGAGTGTGCGACGCGCTGATACAGAAACT
>CAYHSN010000224.1:1950-5919 GCA_964359235.1 uncultured Vicinamibacterales bacterium
GAAGCTGGCGCAGGGTACCTTCACGCCCGGCGTGCTGTCGGACATTGGCTCGTTCGGCGGCCTGTTCCGCGTGGATACCGCGCGCTATCGCGAGCCCGTGCTCGTGGCGAGCGCGGACGGCGTCGGCACGAAGCTCAAGGTCGCGTTCATGACCGGACGTCACGACACGGTCGGCGTCGATCTGGTCAACCACTGCGTCAACGACATCCTCGTGCAGGGCGCCGAGCCGCTCTTCTTCCTCGACTATCTCGCGACCGGGCGCCTCGCGACCGACGTCGCGGCCGAGATCATCGAAGGGATGGCGCGGGCGTGCCGCGAGAACGGCTGCGCGCTGCTCGGCGGCGAGACCGCCGAGATGCCGGGCTTCTACACCGACGGCGAGTACGATCTCGCCGGCTTCATCGTCGGCATCGTGGATCGGGAGCGTGTGATCGACGGGCGCGCCGTCACGCCCGGCGATGTCCTGGTCGGCCTGCCGTCCTCCGGCCTGCACACGAACGGATACTCGCTGGCGCGGCGGATCATGTTCGACACGCTGGGTCTGAGAACGGACACGTTTCTGGCCGAGGTCGGGAGCTTCGCCGGGGACGAGCTGCTGAAGCCCCATCGATCGTATCTGCCGATCGTCCGTCCGCTCCTGGCCGATCGCGCCGTCAAGGGGATGGCGCACATCACGGGCGGCGGGATCACCGAGAACCTGCCGCGCGTGCTGCCGGAGGGCACGGCCGCGCGCGTGCGTCGCTCGACGTGGCGACCGCTCCCGATCTTCGAGTTCCTGCAGGATCGCGGCGAGGTGCCGGACGAGGACATGTGGCGCACGTTCAACATGGGGATCGGGTTGATCCTCATCGTGGGACTTGCCGACGCGGATGGCGTGCTCGCGCGCCTGCGGGAAGCGGGCGAAAGCGGTGCGGTCGTGATTGGCGAGATCGTCCCCGGAGACCGACGGGTGGTGTATGCGTAGGGGCCGAGCTTGCCTGCCCCGAGTTCAATCGAGGGGCTCGGCCCGTCGAGTCCCGTCATGAATCGCACGATCGGCGTGCTGATATCAGGGCGCGGATCAAACCTCCAGGCGATCATTCTTCAGTGCTCGCGGGGCCCCACCTCCGCGAGCCGCCGCCTCGTGCGTTCGCACTCGGCGGCGGCCGCAGGCGCTGACGCTCTCAGACCATGAACCGCCGACTGGGCATGCTGATCTCTGGTCGTGGCTCCAATCTCCAGGCGATCATCGACGCGATCGCCGAGGGGCGGCTCGACGCGACCATCGCGCTCGTGATCTCGAACCGCGCCGACGCGGCCGGCCTCGAGCGCGCGCGCAAGGCCGGCATCGAGACGCTTGTCATCGATCACCGCGACAAGACGCGTTTCCCGACGCGCGAAGCCTACGATCGCGAGCTGGTGAAGGAGCTGAAGGCCCGCGGCGTCGGCCTCGTGTGCCTCGCCGGCTTCATGCGGCTGGTGAGCGCGGAGTTCCTCCAAGCGTTCCCGAACGCCGTACTCAACATCCATCCTTCACTGCTCCCGGCATTCCCAGGCCTCGACGCGCAGCATCAGGCGTGGGCGCACGGCGTGAAGGTCGGCGGCGCGACCGTGCACTTCGTGACCGAGGACCTCGACGCCGGGCCGATCGTCCTCCAGAGGGCTGTGCCGATCCTCGACGATGACACGGCCGACACGCTGGCCGCGCGGATTCTCGCGGAGGAGCATCAGCTCTATCCCGAGGCCATCCGGCTGGTGCTCGACGGTGACTGGCGTCTCGACGGGCGGCGGTTCGTCAGGAAATCGGAGGGCGGGACCCGCGCCGTTTAGATTGCGCCTCGTTTCTCCAGCGTCAGGACATTCACTTCCGGCGGGCAGTTGAACCGGACCGGTACATAGACAGTCCCCACGCCGCGACTCACGAAGATCGTCGTGTTCTCACGCCGCGCCATGCCCGCGACGACCGGGAACGCGCGCGCGGCGAGGGCGCCGGCGCCCGGCACCACGATCTGCCCGCCGTGCGTGTGGCCGCTCAGCACGAGCGGCACATCGAGCGCCGCGGCGCCCTCCAGGCGCCGCGGATCGTGCGCGAGGAGCACCACCGTGCCGGTCACGCCCCGCAGCACGCGCGCGATTTCTTCGGTGCGGCGCGTCCAGAAACGGATACCCGCGAGTTCGAGCGTCTCGCCGCGGATCTCCACGCGCGTGCGCGCGTCCTTCAACACGGTGAACCCGCGTTTCTCGAGCGCCAGCGGCATGTCGCGGTCATCGTCGTGGTTGCCAAGCACGGCGAAGACGCCGTGCGGCGCCGTGAGCGGCGCGAGCGCCTCGGCGGCCGGTTCGACGAAACGCCGATCGCCCCATGTCACGTAGTCGCCGCCCAGCACGATGACATCGGGCCGCTCCTCCATGAGCAGACGCACGGCCGATTGCGCGAGCTCGTGCGTCACGACGCGGCTGCGGTGAAGATCTGAGAGCAACCCGATTCGGCATCCGACCAGCGCGTCAGCGAGCCCCGAAACCGGGAGTGTGGCCCGTACGACGCCGAGCGCCTGGCGCCCGTAGAAATAGCCGTACGCGCCCACACCGGTGAGCGCGCCGGCGCCAGACGCTGCGAGGGTCTTGAGCACGGTGCGCCGGGTGACCGGACCGGGCGCCAGCGAGACGGACATGGTGAAGGTATAGTAAAGTGCGCGACTGATGAGCGCCAACGTCTATCAGGAATTCGAGTGGCGGGGCATGGTCTACGACGCGACCGAAGGCCTCGTCGAGATCCTCGGCCGCGAGACGCTCACCGCCTATATCGGCTTCGATCCGACCGCTGCGAGCCTGCACGTCGGCTCGCTCCTGCCGATCATGGCGCTGGCACGGCTGCAGCGCTTCGGCCACTCCCCGATCGCGATTGTGGGCGGCGGCACGGGCCTCATCGGTGATCCGAGCGGCAAGGCGCAGGAACGCGCGCTCCTGACCGACGAACAAGTCGAGGAGAACCTGCGCGGCATCCGCGAGCAGCTCGCGCGGTTTCTCGATTTCGACGCCGCGCCCAACCCCGCGCGCATCGTCAACAACGCAGACTGGCTGCGGCCGCTCGAGGTCATGGCGTTCCTGCGCGACATCGGCAAGCACTTCACCGTGAGCTACATGCTCGCGAAGGAATCGGTGAACCGGCGGCTCGAGCAGGAAGCAGGCATCTCGTTCACCGAGTTCAGCTACCTGCTGCTCCAGGCCTACGATTTCCTCGTGCTCCACGATCGCTACGGGTGCACGCTGCAGCTTGGCGGGAGCGATCAGTGGGGCAACATCACGGCGGGGTGCGATCTCATTCGCAAGGTCCGCGGCGGCAAGGCTCACGGGCTGGTCATGCCGCTGGTGACGTCAGCCGGCGGCGTCAAGTTCGGGAAGACGGAGGCCGGCACGGTGTGGCTCGACGCCGCCAGGACTTCGCCGTTCCGGTTCTACCAGTTCTGGCTGAACACCGACGATCGCGACGCGATCCCCTACCTGAAGTTCTTCACGTTTCTCGATGCCGCCGTCATCCGCGCGCTCGAAGACGATCTCGCCCGCGCGCCCGAGCGTCGTGACGCGCAGCGCGCGCTCGCCCGAGACGTGACGCGCCTCGTACACGGCGCGGATCAGCTCCGGCGCGCGGAGCGCGCCTCGGGACTGCTTTTCGGGCAGAGCCTGACCGAGGCGTCGGTCGAGGATATCCTCATGGTGTTCGACGATGCCCCGTCGATCGAAGTCGATCTCGCTCCGGAAGGGATCCCAATCACCCGGCTCGCCGTGGAGTCTGGGCTCGAGTCCTCGAGCAGTTCGACGGTTCGGCTCATCCGCGGGGGCGGTCTGTATCTGAACGATGAGCGCGTGACGAACGAGCGCGAACGAGTCACGCCCGACAGGGCCATCGACGGGCGCCTGGTCGTGCTTCGGAAGGGCCAGCGCGAGCGCCGGCTCATTCGCGTGAAAAACAAGGGGTAGAGGCGGAGCTGA
>CAYHSN010000225.1:0-5911 GCA_964359235.1 uncultured Vicinamibacterales bacterium
AATCAGCAATCGGCAATCAGCAATCAGCAATCCGGCGAGGATCCGTCCCGCCTCCGCCCAATCGTCTCCGCCCTTACGCTCTTGCGCGGCCTCCACCGTCGCCGCAACTACGTCCCGGTCAACGAGACGATCGGCCGGTTGCTCCACGAGACGCGCGCGCACGTCGGCTTCGTGTTGCGCCCGGAGGGCGAGCGGGCGCTCGCCAACGTGCTCCACGTCGCGGAACTCGCGCGGCAGTACGAGAGCGAGGGCGGTCTTTCGTTCCGCGGATTCATCGAGGAGCTGAGGTCGCAGGCTGACGATGGGCGGGCGAGTGAGGCGCCGATTCTGGAAGAGGGGAGCGACGGCGTGCGCCTGATGACCGTGCACAAGGCGAAGGGCCTCGAGTTCCCCGTCGTGATCCTCGCAGACATCACCGCGAAGCTGCGCTCGGGCGAAGCGAGCCGCTATCTCGATCCAGACCGTCGCGTGTGCGCCGTGCGGCTCGGCGGGTGGTCGCCGTGGGACCTGCAGCGGCACGCGGTCGAGGAGGAGGCGCGCGACGAGGCCGAGGGCGTGCGCGTGGCCTACGTCGCGGCGACACGCGCGCGCGACTTGCTGGTCGTGCCGGCGGTCGGTGACGGCCCGCAGGAAGGGTGGTGGCTCGACCCGCTGAACGACGCGATCTATCCGCCGCTCGCGTCGCGGCGCGATCAGAAACAGGCGCCGGGCTGCCCGGAGTTCACCTCGAAGGACACGGTCCTCTCGCGCCCGAACGACGATCCTGCGCTGCCGTCCACGGTCTGCCCGGGGCTGCACCGATTCAGTCGACAGTCGACGGTCGACAGTCAACAGTCTCAAGTCTCCAGTCGTCAGTCTGAGGTCGGCAATCGGCAATCGGCAATCGACAATCGACAATTCCGAGCCCCGAGTCCCGAGCCCCGAGTCCCGGCCGCGCACAGCGTGGTGTGGTGGGATCCGCACGCGCTTCGCGCCTACCTCGATGCCGAGGCGCCGGCTGGCGTGCGCAAGCCCGAGCTGATCGTCAAGGACGTGGCCGAGTCGGTCGTCGAGTCAGGCCTCGCGGCGTACCACGAATGGCGCGACCGTCTCGCCGCCGCGCGCGATCGGGGGAAGCAGGAAACCGTTCGCGTCCGCACCGTGCGGGAGTTCGTCTCAATCAGCACTCAGCACTCAGCAATCAGCAATGGACTTGGCACCAAGTCCCGAGCGTCCGCCGCCCAGCGCCCAGCGCCCGACGACGTGCGCGTCGTCGAAGTCGCCCGCGCACGCTCCCGTCCTGGCGGCCGCCGCTTCGGCACGCTCGTTCACGCTGTCCTCGCCACCGTACCGCTCGATGCCGATCGCGATTGCGTGCAGGAGATCGCCGTCCTGCAGGGACGCGTGCTCGGATCGGCAGACGACGAGGTCGCCGCGGCCGCGGACATCGTCCATGGGGTGCTCGCGCACGATCTCCTCGCGCGCG
Organism: uncultured Vicinamibacterales bacterium; assembly: GCA_964359235.1. Lineage (GTDB taxonomy): Bacteria > Acidobacteriota > Vicinamibacteria > Vicinamibacterales > JAHECP01 > CAYHSN01. Next base: position 1,466 of record CAYHSN010000225.1, read on the forward strand.
CGCGCGACGCGTCGGCGCGCGGCGCCTGCCGCCGCGAGACGCCCGTGACGAGGAAGATGGAGGACGGGACGCTCGTTGAGGGTGTCGTCGATCTGGCGTTTCAGGACGAGGGCGTGTGGACCGTCGTGGATTTCAAGACCGACCAGGAGTTGGAACGCGAGATCGATCTGTATCGCCGGCAGGTGCGGCTGTACGCGGACATGGTCAGCGCCGCGACCGGCCAACCCGCGCGCGCGGTGTTGATGCGGATCTAGTGGACCGCTCCGGTCGAATCCGAAATGGCGCTGCCAGCGGCGGCATTTGCCTTGCCAGGCGGAACTGACGCTGTACACCAACGCCTGGCGCCGGCAAACGCCGCTGCTGCCGCCGCCCGCGCGTTGCCACGTGTTCGCGGTGGGGCCGGCTTCAGCCGTTGGCTGTGGGGGCCGGCTTCAGCCGGCCCTGCAGATTCGGCGCCGTTTGCCGGAAAGATGCTCGCGGCCACGAACGCGAGCTCAGGCAGGATCGCCGATCGGACCTCGTCTGCTCCCGTCGCGATCTGAGCGACGGCGTAGCCGTCCGATACGCGAGATCCGTGCCGCGCAGGGAGGCTGATTGGCGCTGGTCGCGTCCGCTCAGAGCTGATACCATCTCGGCTCCCTTCAAAGGAGTCCGCATCATGCCAGCATCGAACAAGCGAAACGCGCATCTCGTGGGTCTCGTGTGTTGTCTGGTGATCGCGCCATCCCTGGCGCTCGCGCAGTCCGACTACCGCGTCGTGGCGACGAACAAGACGTCGACCATGCAGAAAGAGATGCAGGAGGCTGCCGCGGGCGGCTATCGCTTCGTGGCCGTCATGGGCGGCGAAACCTCATTTGGCGGCAACGAGGTCGTGGTCATCATGGGCAGGGCCCCGGACGCCAGCCCGCGCTACGAGTATCGCCTGCTGGCGACGTCCAAGACGTCGACCATGCAGAGGGAGCTGCAGGAAGCTTCCGACGCCGGGTTCGACTTCAGGGCACAGACCGTCTTCAAGAGCACGTTCGGCGGCAAGGAAGTTGCGGCCATCCTCGAGCGGGATCGCGAGGCGGACACGAGCAAGAAGTACGAGTTCCTGCTGCTCGCCACCAAGAAGACGTCGACCATGCAGAAAGAGATTGCCGAGACGGCGGGTCAGGGGTACGAGGTCATCGGGTTGGCGGTCGGCGAGACGCTGATCGGCGGTTCGGAACTCGTGACGATCATGCGCAGAGCAAGGCAACAATGAACCGCGCCTTCTTGAGCGGCTTGTTCACGTGGTGCGTGGCAGGGGCGTCGATCCTCGCGGCTCTGGATCAGGATCCGACTTCTGGTGCAGACCGCTACCTGACGTGGAATACCGCCGAGGCCGAAGCGATTGGAAAGTCCATGTACGAGCGGGGCCGAGTAGGGGGGGTCTGGGACACGCGGATGCTGAAGACCGACCGCTCGTACAACTACAAGCTGGCGGCGACCTGGCTGACGCCCGACGTCATCAAGGCCACGGCAAGGCTGGCTCAACTACGAAGCCGGCTGTCGGACGACGATACCCGGCAACTCGTGGCTCAGGCGCTTGGCGCGGGCGATACCGTCGTGATGGTGGAGATTGACCCGCGAGAAGGCTCGGGCGTCATTCCGCTCGACTGGGAAGCGTTCCTGCAGCCGGCCGCCGGCCTCGGATCGGCGGTCAGGGGCACACACACGCCGGCGCTTCGGGACGTGAAAGCGCTCGCTGGGGTACTCAGGCGGAACTACGACTACGACCGGTTCTGGGTCGTTTTTCCTCTTGTGGACGAGAAGGGCGCGCCGACGCTCCCGGCTGAGGTGGTGAGTGTCGAGCTCGTGGTCCGGATCTACGACAAGGAGGGCAGGGTGACGTGGCGGATCCCGCCGTCGATCCGGGAGCGCGTTGAGGCGCTGCGTCGGAACGCTCCTGCTTCGCGCGAAGCTCCGGGCGCCTTCGCGCGCCGCTTCGGCGACCCTGGACGAAGCTCGGAAGAGCGGAGTCCGGCGACCCAGCAGAAGCTCGAAGGAGCGCAGGCTGGCGGACCGCCGGCCTCCGCTCTGGCTTCGGCCAGGCTCGCCGTAGCCTTGCGAAGGCGGCCGAAGCCTTGTCCGCCTTCGCGCGAAGCGCTACGGCGAGACCTCGACGAAGCTTGAAGAGCGGCGTCGGGGCGGAGGCGGTGAGTTCGGCCGGTCTGTCATTCACTCCGTCGGGAACACGCTCGAGGCGACGAAGGTCAGGCCAGGCAGGATCGCCGATCGGACCTCGTCCGCTCCCGTCGCGATCTGCGCGACGGCGTAGCCGTCCGATCCGAGCGCGTGCACCTCGATGCGCTGTTCGTCCGGATCCACGATCCAGTACTCCGGCACGCCGTACCGCGCGAACATCTGCATCTTCCGCCCGCGATCGATCGCGCGCGTGGACGGCGACAGCACCTCGGCCGCAATGTCCGGGTGGTGGCGGATCGGCGCATCGAGGCGCACGAGATGTCGCCGCGACGCCTGGAAGAACACGACATCCGGCTGGATGACGTCGTAGTCCGAGAAGATGATGTCGATGGGAGACACCAGGCTCCGGCCACCGTGCGCGCGCTCGTAGATCCTGAACACCTCATAGATGGCCTGCGCGACGATTTGGTGAACGGGCAGCGGAGACGGGACCACACGCACCTCGCCGTCGTAGAGCTCGTACCGGCGCCCGTCCTCGGGCCAGCGCTCCAAGTCGGCGTACCTCACGCGCGGCTTCACCGCTCCCATGGGCGTCATCTTACCATCGTCCTCCAGCGAGACTCGCGCCAACGGGTTTGGCCCGGATTGCGGGCCTGCGCGAAGATGCGTGCGCAGATTGTGCAACCTGAGTGCTGAGGCGGGTGAGCAGATTGTGCGCAGCGCTGATCGTGTCACCAGGCTTCGCGTTTCTTGGGAGCGCCACAGTCTGTCTCGCCGTGACGGTTGGCGCGCGTGTGAACTTCCCGCGCCTCACTCGCTCACGCCCAGCCACGCCGCAGCCTCTGCAGGCGTCAGCGTGGCGCGAGTTCTTCAAGCCGCGCCTGGCAGGGATCATCCGCGCCGCGCGGACGATCAACCCCGACCTGCGCGTGCTCTTCCACAGCGACGGCTACTTCGAGCCGATCATCGGCGACCTCGTCGAGATCGGCGTGGACGCGATCAATCCGCTGCAGCCGGAGTACATGGACGCGGCGAGCATCCGCCGGCGCTTCGGCACGCGGCCGGCTTTGTGGGGCACGGTCGGCCGCCAAACGACGTTCAGCTTCTCGACGCCGGACGAGATCCGCCGCGAGGTGAAGTCGCGCATCGATACCCTCGGCCGCGCGGGGCTCGTCATCTGCCCGGCCTACGACATCGACGAGCCGGACATTCCGTGGGAGAACATCGCGGCGTTTGCTACCGAGCTGAACCGACAGAACCATGCAGGACAGACAGCGCGCTGGATTGGAAGGCGAGCCCCATGCTACCGTACACACCAAGAGTGTGTATGCCAGGAGTGACCGCTTCATCATGAACAAGCGCCTGAACATCATCCTGCCCGAAGAGACGGTGCGCCTCCTCGATCGTGTCGCCGGCAAGGGCCAGCGCAGCCGGTTCATCCACCTGGCCGTCACGCGGCTCGCGGCTCAGCAGGGACGACGATCGCTCCGCAAACAACTGGCCGAGGGCGCCAGGGCCCGCGCCGAGCGGGACCGGCGCCTGGCTCAAGAGTGGCTCGCCTTGGACTTCACTGACGAGCCTACGGAGCGACAGCGGTGAAGATCCCGAAGCGCGGCGAGGTGCACCTCGTCACGTTCGATCCAACCGTGGGCGCGGAGATCCGCAAGACGCGCCCCGCGCTCGTGCTGCAGAACGACATCGCCAACCGCTCGAGCCCGGTCACCAGCGTCGCAGCGCTGACTTCCCAATTCGAACCGCCGCTTTATCCGACGGAGGTTCTCGTGCGAGCGCCCGAGGGCGGACTCGACCGCGATTCCGTCGTCATGCTGAACCAGATCCGCACCATCGATAAACGGCGCCTGGCCCGGCGATTGGGCAGGGTGTCGCCCGCCACGATCGGTCGTGTCGATCGGGCGCTGAAGATCAGCCTCGGCCTCGTGCCGAGCGAGTGACAACACAAGTTCCGACGGACGCAGTTCCTGCAATTCGGGCACTCGACCTCTTCTGCAGAATCCGCAACACGCCGACGCGCCGTGCGCGAATCGGGCCGGATTTCTGTCCTCTTCATCTGGCATCGACGATGCTAGAATCCGTCGTCCGGGGGAAGCGCGATGAGCGAGACGGCGACGAAAGCTGATGTGGAGAAGGTGCGCAAGGACCTGCGCGCGACGGAGAAGCGGCTCGATGCCAAGATCGACGGGGTCGACCAGCGGCTGGGGGCCAAGATCGACGGGGTTGACCAGCGGCTGGGGGCCAAGATCGACGGCGTTGACCAGC
>CAYHSN010000226.1:0-4178 GCA_964359235.1 uncultured Vicinamibacterales bacterium
CGTTGCCTCTCAGCGCTCAGCTCTCAGCTATCAGCAGCTTGCAGTCTGATAGCTCACTGAAAGCTGAGAGCTGAAAGCTGAAAGCTGAGAGCTATCCACCCATGAGTTCACTCGCTGACGTCGCGGCGGTGGCGGAACGAGTGGCGCAGGGGCGCGCTCGAATCCTGGCGGAAGTCCGGAAGGTCATCGTCGGTCAGGACGAGGTGATCGAGCAGGTCCTGATGGCGCTCTTCACCGGCGGGCACTGCCTCATCACGGGCGTGCCGGGCCTCGCGAAGACGCTCCTCATCAAGACGCTGGCGGCCATCCTGCACCTCTCGTTCAAGCGCATCCAGTTCACGCCGGATCTCATGCCGGCCGACATCACGGGCACCGAGGTGCTGGAGGAATCGCCGGAGGGCGGCCGCTCGCTGCGGTTCGTGCCAGGGCCGGTCTTCGCGCAGATCCTCCTCGCCGACGAAATCAACCGGACGCCGCCCAAGACGCAGGCCGCGCTGCTCGAGGCCATGCAGGAGTATCAGGTGACGGCCGCCGGACGAAGCTATCCGCTCGAGCGGCCGTTTTTCGTGCTCGCCACGCAGAACCCGATAGAGCTCGAGGGCACCTATCCGCTCCCCGAAGCGCAGCTCGACCGATTCATGTTCAACCTGGTCATGACCTACCTCTCGGAAGACGACGAGGTGCAGGTCGCGATGCAGACGACGGGCGCCGAGCGGCAGGCGCCGGAGCGGGTGCTGAGCGGTCCCGAGATCCTCGAGTTCCAGCAGATCGTGCGGCAGGTCGTCGTGTCGGAGGAAGTCGCGCGCTACGCCGTGCGCCTCGTCAACGCATCGCGACCATCGCGCGCCAGCGCGCCGGACTTCGTGCGCAAGTGGGTGAAGTGGGGCGCGGGGCTGCGCGCCTCGCAGGCGCTCATCCTGGGCGGCAAGGCCCGCGCGCTCATGCACGGGCGCTACAACGTGTCGATCGGCGACATCCGCGCGCTGGCCGCGCCGATCCTGCGCCACCGCATCATCCCGAACTTCTACGCCGAGTCGGAGCACATCACCCCCTACGGCATCATCGAGAAGCTGCTCGAAACGGTGCCCGCGCCCCGGAGTGGCATGTAGGTGCTGAGACGACTGGACCCCGTCGACGCGCGCTTCCTCGATCCGGCCGTCGTCGCGCGGATCGGGACGATGGAGCTGAAGGCGCGTACGGTGGTCGAGGGATTCCTGTCCGGCCTGCACCGCAGCCCGTATAAGGGGTTCAGCGTCGAGTTCGCGGAGTACCGGCAGTACATGCAGGGCGACGCCCCGTCCACGATCGACTGGAAGGTCTACGCCCGCAGCGACCGTTACTACGTGAAGAAGTTCGAGGAAGAGACCAACGTTGAGTGCCACCTGCTCGTCGACGTGAGCGCGTCGATGGGCTACGCGTCGGGCGAGGTGACGAAGCTGGCGTACGGGTCGTACCTCGCGGGGGCGCTGGCGTACCTGATGAACCGGCAGCGGGACGCCGTCGGGCTCATGGCCTTCGACGAGCAGATCGTCACGCGGTTGCCGGCGAGCGCGCGGCCGGGGCACCTGCACGCGGTCCTGCTCGCGCTCGAAGGGTTGCCGCTCGGCGCGCGGTCGAACCTGTCGAAGCCGCTCCACCAGCTCGCCGACGCGCTCCTCAAGCGCGGCATCGCCGTCATCGTGTCCGACCTGCTCGACGAGCCGGAGGCGGTGCTCAAGGGGCTGAAGCACCTGCGTTTTTGCGGCACCGACGTGATCGTCTTTCACGTGCTGGATCCCGCGGAGCTGACGTTCCCGTTCACGCGCACGAGCCGATTCCGCGATCTGGAGAGCCAGGAGGAGGTCCTGGCGGTGCCCGCGGCGGTGCGCGCCCATTACCTCAAGCAGATCACCGAACTCGTCGCGTTCTACGAGCGCGAGCTGCGCGTGGCGAACATCGACTACCTGTTGCTCGACACGTCCAAGCCGCTCGACTTCGCGCTGATGAAGTACCTCGCGACGCGTTCCCGGCGCGGGGGGATGGTGGGATGACGACTGACGACTGAGGACTGACGACTGACGACTGACGACTGACGACTGACGACTGGAGATTGAGATCGTCGTAGCGCCGAACTTCAGTTCGGCCAGTTGTGCCCGACGGCGCGACTGAAGTCGCGCGCTACGCGAGAGAAACCATGTTCGGCCTGTCCTTTCTCTACCCGGCGTTCCTGATTGGCGCGGCGGTGGCCGCGGTGCCGATTCTGCTGCACCTGCTGAAGCGGGAAACGGCGCCGCCGCTGCTCTTCAGCGCCGTGCGCTTTCTCAAGCGCGCGCCCGAAGAACGATCCCGGCGCAAGCGCCTGCGCGAGCTGCTCCTGCTGGCCCTGCGCGTCTCGGCGCTGGTCCTGCTCGCCGCAGCGTTCGCGCGGCCGTACCTGACGAGCGGCGCGGCAGGGCCGACCGGCGTCACGATCGTCGCGGTCGACACGTCGTTCAGTCTCTCGTCACCGGGACGCTTCGATCGCGCCCGCGCGCTCGCGCGTGAGGCCATCGACCAGACGGAGACAGGGCGCCTCGTGGGGGTCGTGGCGTTCAGTGACGAGGCGGCGCTCGTGACGGAGCCCTCGCTCGACCGCGGCGCGGCGCGCGCGGCCCTCGACCGCCTCGAGCCGGGATTCGGCGCCACGCGCTACCGCGCGGCGCTCGACCGCTCCATCGCGGCCATCGAAGGGCGCACCGGCGACGTCGTGCTCGTGACCGATCTGCAGCGGACCGGATGGCGCGCCGATGCGGGGGGCGCCGTGCCCGCCGGGGTCGCGGTGCGTGTGGTCGACGTGGGCGACCTGCCCTCGAACCTGGCGGTCACGACGTTGGTGCGTGAAGCCGGCCGCGCCGTGGCCGTCGTCCGCAACGGCGGCGCCGGTGCGCGGAAGGGCCGCGTGCGGCTCTCGGTTGGCGAACGGCCGGTTGCCGACAAGCTGTTCGACGTGGAGCCGGGCGCATCGGTGGATGTGACGTTCGACATTGAGCTGCCGGCGACCGGTGTCGCGCGAGCCTCACTGGACGATCCGACCGGCTACGCGGCGGACGACAGCCGGTATCTCACGCTCGATCCACCCGTGCCGGCCGCCCTGCTCGTCGTGACGCCCACCGGCAACCTCACGAACGACGCGCTGTACTTCGATCGCGCGCTCGACGCGGTCGAGGGCGCCGGGCGTTTCCGCCTGCAGGGAACGAGCGGTGGCGCGCTCGCCGGGGCCGAGCACGCGCTCGACTCGGTCGCGGCCGTCGCGCTGCTGACCACGCGCGGTCTCGACCGCCAGGCAGGCGACAGGCTCCGGGCGTTCGTCCAGAACGGCGGCGGACTCTTCGTCGCGGCGGGCGACGACCTCGAGCCTGAGAGGCTGACGAGTCTGCTCGGCGAACTGGCGCCGCCGCTTGCGAGGGTTGGCGGCGGACAGGTGTCGCCCGTCACGCTGGCGCCCGTCGACGCGCGGCACCCGATCGTGCGGCCGTTCGGCGCCCTGAGGGCGAACCTCGGTCAGGCCCGTTTCAGGCGGGCGCTGGGCATTGACGACCGCGGCTGGCAGACCATCGCGCGATTCAGTGACGGCGCCGCCGCGCTGGTGGAGCGGCGCGCGGGCCGCGGGCGCGTCGTGTTCTTCGCCTCGGATCTCAACAATCGCTGGAACGACTTTCCGCTGCAGCCGACGTTCGTACCGTTTCTGCACGAGACGATGAGGTATCTGACCAACGACCGGCGTGAGCCGTCGTCGTTTGCCGTCGGGGACGCGCCGGCGGGCGCGCCGCGGCGCCCGGGGATCGTCACGATCGGCAATCCGCCGCGCCGCGTCACGATCAATGTGGACGCCCGCGAGTCGGACCCAGGACGGCTGAGCGAAGAGGAGTTTCTCGCGTCGCTGCGGCGCGCGGAATCGGGCGGGGAAGCAGACGCCCCGTCGATGGGTCGCCAGGTCGAAGCGGAGCAGGGATACTGGCGCTATGCGCTCGCATTCGTGTTGGTGACACTGATGGTAGAAGGTATTGTCGGGAGAAAGACGTAGGAACGAGGAATGAGGAATGAGGAACGGCGGCGCCGAACGGCAGATGATGTGGCCGAACGGCAAGTGGTGCTGCCGAACGGCAGATGATGCAGCCGAACGGCAGATGATGTCGCCGAACGGCAAGCGATGCTGCCGA
>CAYHSN010000226.1:4278-5883 GCA_964359235.1 uncultured Vicinamibacterales bacterium
GACCATGACCCACTCCGACCAACTCCAGTCTCTGCTGCGGCACGTTCGACGCCGATGGGCGGGCGTGGCTATCGCGAGGGCTGCGGCGCGCGCGATGGCCGTGGCGGCGGCCGTCGGTCTGGCCGGTGTCGCGGCCGAGCGCCTGCTCGGGCCTTCTGACGTGCCGCTGATGGCGCTGGCCGCCGTCACGTTCGCCGGCGCGTGCGCCCTCGCGGCGTGGACACTGCGTTCGCTGCGCACGCGTCCGACCGACCGGCAGGTCGCGCGGTTCATCGAAGAGCGCTCGGAAGGGCTCGAGGACCGGCTGGTGAGCGCGACGGACCTCCTCGACCACGGACCGGGTGGTCTGTTTGGCGACCTCATGCTCGCGGACGCCACGGCGCGCGCGCGCGCGCTGCGGCCTGACGCCATCGTTCCGCCTGACGCGCTCAGGCGCGCCGGGTGGCGTCTGGCCGCGGCGGTCGCGGGGCTCGCGCTCGGCGTGGCGGTCGCGCTGCCGCCCGCGTCGCGGGCCGTGCGGGCGGCGCGCCTGCGGTTTCTGCCCGATCGCGTTGCTCTCACCCCGGAGTTCTCGGTCACCCCGCTCCGCCCGCCGCAGGTCGCCGAGATCGACGTGGAGTACGAGTACCCGGCGTTCACCGGGCTCCCGCCGCGCCGCGAGTCCGACGGCGGCGACATCTACGCGCCGGCGGGCACGCGCGTCCGCCTGCGCGTCAAGGCCGACAAGCCGTTGCGATCCGGCGCCCTCACCATGGGCGACGGCCGGCGGATCGATCTCAGCTTGCGCGGCGAGGCCGAGCTGGAGGGCGCGATCCGCATCGAGGCGGACGACTCGTATCGCGTCGCGCTCGCGGACACCGATGGCCTCTCGAGCGCCGGCGACACCGAGTACTTCATCCGCGTGATGGACGATCGGCCGCCCGACGTTCGCATCCTGCGTCCGGCCGGCGACCGCAAGGTCACCGCGCTCGAGGAAGTCACGATCGAAGCGCGCGCGGACGATGACTACGGGATCGAGCGGCTGGACCTCGTGTACTCGGTGCGCGGCCGGCAGGCGCAGTTGGTGCCGCTTCGCGGCGGCGGGTCGCCGGCGAGCCGCACCGGTTCGCACCTGCTGTTCGTTGAGGATCTGGGGGTCCAGCCGGGCGACTTCATCGCGTACTACGCGCGGGCGCGCGACGTGGGGCGCGGGAAGCGATCGCGCGAGGCGCGCAGCGACATCTACTTCCTCGAGGTGAAGCCCTTTGAGGAAGAGTTCGAGGCGGCCCGGAGCGCCGCGATGGGCGCCGGCCGAAGCGGCCGCTCGCTCGAGGATCTGGTCCGGGCGCAGAAAGACATCATCAGCGCCACCTGGAAACTCGATCGGCGCAAGGAAGGCGGGCGCTCCGCGGACGACATCAAGGCCGTGGCCCGCGCCCAGGGCGATCTCAAGGCGCAGGCGGCGGCCGCGGCGGGGCCGATGCGCGCGACGGCGCGCGGCGGGCGCGGCGCGCCGGGCGGCGAAGGCGGCGGCGGCCACCAGGCGCGGGCGGTCGATTCAAAGGGCCCGGCCCCCCCCCCGCTAGACCCCGGTATCACCCCCGCCGCCGTTGCGCACCACAAGGA
>CAYHSN010000227.1:0-5861 GCA_964359235.1 uncultured Vicinamibacterales bacterium
GGCAAAGGTTAGTTCCAGCGGCTGCTTGGCATCGCGCGAGGGCAGCGGCTGGCCGTCGTGGCGACAGTCGCCGCGCTCGCGTTGCAGGTGGCCGGCGCCGCGGCCCAGGCGCCGGTGTCTGTGCTGAGCGACCCGCTGGGACTGGCGCGGCTCAAGGACTACGAGCCGCGCCGCGCCACCAGCAACAACCTGTATGTCGAGAGCAACGACGACAGCAAACGCCCCATCCCCGGCGAGACGCTCGTCCTCGCCGACCTCGAGGGTCCGGGCGTCGTCACGCACATCTGGATGACGATCGCGGCCAACGAGTACGGCTGGCCGCGCCTGCTGCGCTTCCGCGTCTACTACGACGGGAGCAAGACACCGAGCGTCGACGTGCCGCTCGGCGATTTCTTCGCAGCCGGGCACGGCTACGAGCGCAACGTGGATTCGCTCATGATCCGCAACAGCTCGAACGGCCGCGCGCGCAACAGCTACTGGCCGATGCCGTTCCGCAAGTCGTGCCGGATCACGATCACGAACGAGGGGAGCCGCCGCGTCTCGATGCTCTACTACCAGGTCGATTGGCAGAAGCACCGCGAGCTTCCGCCCGACGTCGGCTACTTCCACGCGTACTATCGCCAGGAGCTGCCGGCGATCGCGGGGAAGGACTACGAGGTGCTCAACGTCACGGGTCGCGGCCACCTGGTGGGCGCCCTGATCAACGTGGTGCAGACCGAGGTGGGCTGGTTCGGTGAAGGCGACGACCTGTTCTACGTGGACGGATCGGCGAAGCCCGTGATGGAGGGCACCGGTACCGAGGACTATTTCCTCGATGCCTGGAGCCTGCGGGCGTCAAGCGGCCTGATGGCCGGCATCCCGATCGCCGAGGGACAGGGCGTCGGCGCGCGCATCAGCGGATACCGCTGGCACCTCGCCGACCCGGTGCCGTTCAAGACCTCGCTACGCTTCGACATCGAGCACAGCGGTTGGACCTACGCGCCCGACGGCACGGCCCGCACCGGCTTCGAGGAGCGCTACGACTTGTGGAGCAGCGTCGCGTTCTGGTACCAGGAAGGCGTCAACGACGCCCTGCCGGAGCCGCCGTATGGCGCGGCACGGTTGCCGCACGGCAACGCCCGGCAGATCGAAGTCGAGGAGCTGGTCGATCAGGCGATCGCCGAGGGCGGACAGGCGATCGTGCAGCGCGAGGTGTTCTGGTCGAAGGACCTGCTGTTTCTGCGCGCCTCGGGGAAGGACGCCAAGATCACGATCCCGTTCGACATTCCCGAGGACGGCTACTACGAAATCCTCGGACAGATCGCCCACGCGGCCGACTACGGCACCTACGTGGCCGCGATCGACGGCCAGCCGATCGGCGCCGGCCGGAGCGGTCGCTTCGGTCCACGTCCAATCAACGCGTACGGGCCCGAGTTGTACGTCGCCGCCGATCACCTGATCGACTGGCTCGACTTGACGAAGGGGCGCCACACGGTGACTTTCACCTGTGTGGGCAAGGACGAGGCATCGAGCGGGTATCACCTGGGCATCGACGATCTGGTGATCGCGCGGATCAGCGACAAGGCGCGCGTCAGGCGTGGGCCCGCGCCAGGTCCCGTCGCCGCGGCCGGGGACGATCAGGGCCGAGCCCTTCGACTTCGCTCAGGGCAGGCAAGCTCGGCCCCTACGAACAGAATTCCTGCCGCGCAGTCGGCGCCGGCCGCGTATCGGGGGAAGCCGCTCGCCACGTACGTCGAGGCGCTTGCGGCTCCGGCCGCATCGGACCGTGCGAGTGCGGCGCGCGCGATCGGACAGTTCGGCGCCGACGGTGTGCCGGCCCTGCCGGTCCTCATCGGGTTGCTGCGCGATCCCGACACCGCCGTGCGCGAAGCCTCGGTCGAATCCATCGCGCTCTTCGGGCGCGCGGCGGCGCCCGCTGTCGACTCGCTCGCACCGCTCCTGGCGGATCCGAGCGCGCGTCTGCGCGGACTCGCGGCCCTGGCCCTCCGCGAGATCGGTCCGGGCTCCACAGGCGCGCTGCCGCAGCTCATCGCGGCCTTGAAGGATCGCGACCTGACGGTCCGTTACGAAGTGGGGCTGGCAATCGCCGCGCTGGGGCCGGCCGCGAAGTCCGCCGTTCCCGCGTTGATGACCGCCATGGACGAGGAGCCGGACGACTGGGTGTCCGTCGCGCGGCGTGACATCCGGCGCGCCATGGCCATCGCGCTCGGCGAGATAGGCCCCGACGCGAAGGAAGCGCTGCCGCTGCTGTACAAATGGATGCGGTTCTATCGGGTTGCGTGGGTGGCCGCACCCGTCATCCGGAAGATCGAGGGCAAGCCGGCGCCGGCGACGTACCGGTGACCCGCAACCTGCCGGTAGCCCGCACCCCACCGGTAGAGGCGGGCCTCTTAGCCCCTCGCGTGGCACAGGTCTCAGAGCTTATGAAGAAAGCGCGTAGCGCAGGCCTTTCCTGGCCCGAGCCCAGTCGAGGGCAGGCCTGCTGTGTCGGGCAGCCCTAAAAGGGCTGTGCTACACCGGCGCGATTCCTTCAGACGCTCGGTCCGCCTCGACCCGAACGTTGGAGCAACGGCCCTCGAGCAGGTGTTTCCATGACGCCGAACCACCGACCTTCAACACCCCTCATCATTGTCATCATGGTCATCATGGTCATCATGGTCATCATGGCGTTCGTGCTGTTCCTGGTCCCCCTGACGCAACCGGCGTCGGGCCAGACGGTGGACGACCTCACGCAGGAGATCAAAGGCCGGCGCATGCGCGCGTCGAGCGGCCTGTTCGACCCGGAGTCGAACATCGACGCGTGGCCGATCGACCCCGGCGCGACCGCCACAATTGCGGATCTGGAAGGCCCCGGCGAGATCCAGCACATCTGGTTCACGATCGGGGCGCTCGATCGACGCTTTACCCGCTCGCTCGTGCTCCGGATCTACTGGGACGAGGCGGTCGATCCGTCAGTGGAATCCCCGATCGGCGACTTTTTCGCCGCCGGCCACGGCATGCGCGCCAACGTCACTTCCTGGCCGATCGAGGTGACCTCGTACGGCCGCGCGTTCAACTCGTACTGGCGGATGCCGTTCCGCAAGCGCGCCCGGATCACCCTGACCAACGAGTCAACGAAGCGCGTCAACGCCTGCTACTTCTACGTCGACTGGCTCCGGCTCGCCTCGCCGCCGGCGCCGACGATGATGTACTTCCACGCGCGGTACCGGCAGGAGTTCCCGGTCAAGCCGTTCAGCCCGTACGTGATCGCCGACATCAAGGGGCGCGGCCACTACGTGGGCACCGTGCTCTCTCTTCAAAGCTCGACGGGGAGTTGGGTCGGCGAGGCGGACGACCGCTTCTACATCGACGGCGAGGAGGAGCCGTCGCTTGTCGGCACCGGCACCGAAGACTACTTCACCGACGCGTGGAACCTGCGTCTCTTCACGAACCCGCGTGCCGGCGTGACCATCTACGAGCCGAAAGGCCCGGACCAGCGCGCCACCATGTATCGCTGGCACATCGCCGATCCGGTCACCTTCAGCTCGGCCCTTCGCGTGGAGAACGAGCGGCGCAGCTTCGTGCAACTGCTCAATCCCGCGACCGGACAGGAAGAGACCTGGGACTTCAAGTACCGGCCCGACTTCTACTCGTCGGTCGCGTACTGGTACGCCAGCGAGCCCGCGTTGCGGTTCTGGGAGTTTCCGCCCGTCGGCGAGCGCCTCAATCCGGAGATCTTCGTCGAGACGACCCTGACGATCGATCGTCTCACGGCATCTCCAGGCGCGACAGTGGCGCAGAAGGGCACGCGCTCGAGCAACGCCGCGTCCGGCGACGCGCGCCGCCGCATGACCTACCTGCAGAACGACCGGGTGGGCGGCTGGCTCGAGGTGCCCGTGGACGTGCCCGAGGCCGGCGACTACGCGATCTCGGTCTACCAGATCCTCCACCACGACTTCGGCATCTACACGGTGACGATGACCGGACCGGGATTCGAGCGGGTGCTGCATCCCGACATGGACTTCTACGACTCGTACGCGGCGCAGACGTTCAACATGCCGGAGAACTACCTCTATGGCACCTGGCACGAGAACAAGGTCGGGATCTACACGCTCGGGCCCGGACGCTATACGATCCGGTTCGAATGCATCGGCGCGAACCCCCTGTCGCGCTCGCAGGGCGTCACCTACACGGGCGGCGGCGGGCACCGGCAGCTTCGGCTCGATCAGGTCGGCAAGGCCGGCTACCACCTGGGTCTCGACGGCATCTCCCTTCGCAAGCTGCCGTGGCAGGACATGTGGACGTGGACGCAGGACTATCTGAAGCGCGAGGAGCGGCTGTTCGCCGAGTGGATCGCCACCGCCCGCGCGACGGTGCAGCAGCTCGCCGCCGCGATCGAGCGCTTCAAGGCGGACGTCGGCGAGTATCCGCGCGAGCTCGACGAGCTCGACGCGCGACCCGCGCGACTCGCGGGGAAACCCGGCCGCTGGCCGTATGTCGAGGGTGGCCGTCTCGCGCGCGATCCGTGGGGCCAGCAGTATCGCTATCGGCAGCCCGGCGTGCATAATCCGCAGGGCTTCGACGTGTACTCCGTGCACGGGAACGAGCGCGACCCGAAGGTCTGGATCGGCAACTGGGTGAAGTGAGGACGAGAGTTGGAGGACGTGATGAGGCTGAAGTGGACGATTCCCGTCGTGGCGGCGGCCGTGCTGTTGTGGGCGATCCTTCCGTCGGCGCAGACTGCGGATCCGGTACGAGAGCGGGCCCGCACGCTGCACCGCGAGATCCTCGTCCTCGACACGCACGCCGACCTGACGCCTTTTCTCGAGAAGGACACGATGCCGGCGCGCATCACCGATCCGGGGATGGCCGGGCCCGGCTACGATCCGTCGACCGATCCCGGGCAGCAGGTGGTCGTCGACAACTGGACGAAGACGTTCCCGCCCGGGCCCTGGAGGTTCACCGAGCGGCACGCCGACGGCTACATGGATCTGCCGCGCATGCGCGAGGGCGGTCTCGATGCGGAGTTCTTCGCGATTTACATGGATCGCGAACCGCGCCCCGGGATGGCCGTCAAGCGCGCGCTCGGGCAGATCGACGCGATCCTCGCGATCTGCGCGAAGCACCCAAAGGACATCGCCCTTGCCACCACCGTCGCCGAGGTCCGCGCCATCGTCAAGTCCGGCCGCATCGCGGCGCTCATGGGCCTCGAAGGCGGCTATATGATCGAGGATGACATCCGGGTGCTGCGGATGTTTCACGCGCTCGGCGTGCGCTACATGACGCTGACGCACTCGTTCAACACGAACTGGGCCGACTCGTCCGGCACGGGGCAGCCGGTGACGCCTGTGCACGACGGCCTCAGTCCCTTTGGGCGGGCGGTCGTGGCCGAGATGAACCGGATCGGCATGGTGGTGGACATCTCGCACGTGGCCGACAAGACGTTCTACGACGCCCTGCAGACGACGAAGGCGCCGGTCATCGCGTCGCACTCGTCGGTTGACGGCGTCAAGGAGCACGCGCGGAACATGTCGGACGACATGCTGCACGCGCTCGCGAGGAACGGCGGGGTGATCCAGATCGACGCCGTCATCAGGTACATCGATCCGGAGACGCGTCCGGCGACCCCGCTCGCGGTCTTCATCGATCACATCGTGCACGCCATCAAGGTAGCCGGGCCCGACCACGTGGGCATCGGGATCGACTACGGCTACGACGCGCCCAAACCGGTCGGCCTCGAGGACTGCTCGAGGTTCGAGAACATCACCTACGAGTTGCTGAAGCGCGGCATTCCCGAGAACACGATCCGGAAGATCTGGGGCGAGAACACGCTGCGCGTGATGGCGGAAGTGGAAAGGGTGGCCGCGTCGGGCGCACGTTAA
>CAYHSN010000228.1:0-5841 GCA_964359235.1 uncultured Vicinamibacterales bacterium
TGCAGCGGCGGCTCGAGGAGGCCGGACGCGTCGACGGCCTCGCGCACGCCGAGAGTCGCCCACCGATCGTGGAAGAGACGACGGTCGCGAGCATGCTGGCGATCGCGGCCGAGGCGAACGCGGCGCTGCACATCGTCCATCTGTCGAGCCCTCGCTCGGCGCAACTGGTCGTGGAGGCGCTGGACCGCGGTGTCGACGTGACGGCCGAGACGTGCCCGCCGTATCTGTTCCTGACCCGGGACGCGCTGGCGACCCACGCGGGGTTCGCGAAGTGCAATCCGCCGCTGCGATCGGCCGAGGACGTCGCGGCGCTGTGGGACTACGTGCGCGACGGCACCATCGACGTCATCGGCACCGATCACTCGCCGTTTCTCGCGGAGGAGAAAGCGCGGGGCGCCGAGAACATCTTTCTCGCGCCGCCCGGGCTGTGCGGACTCGAGATCCTGGTGCCACTGATGCTCACGGCCGCGAGCGAGCAGCGGCTGGCGCTGCCGCACGTCGCGCGCCTCCTGTCGGAACGCGCGGCCGAGATCTTCGCGCTGCCAGGCAAGGGCCGGATCGAAGCGGGCGCCGATGCGGATCTGACGCTGGTCGATCTCGGCGCGGAGTGGACGTTCGACCACCGGCGCGCGCTGACGAGGTCGAGAGAGAACATGCGCGCGTTCGACGGCATGCGCCTGCGCGGGCGCGTGGTCTCGACGTGCGTGCGCGGCGCGCGCGTGTTTCACGAGGGCGAAGTCACAGGACAGCCGGGCCACGGCCGGTTCGTGCGGCGGGGCGAGACGCGGTCCTCGGTGGGGGCCGGCTTCAGCCGGCCCAAGGGGCCTGAATGAGCGACGGCGACTTCCTTGCGAAACGTTCTTCTCCGGACGCCACGACGAAGCGGCGGAGATCTTCTTTCGCTACTGCCTGCGCGGGGCGATCGCCGCGCCGCGCACGCGCTTCCCCGCCGCCGAGCTCGACGCGGCGACGCTGGCGGATCTGGACGACCTGTTGAGACGGCTGAATCTCATGGAGGAGCCAACCCGTGGAACTGGGACTCAACGGTAAGCGAGCGCTGGTGCTGGCGTCGAGCCGCGGGCTCGGCTTCGCGAAGACGCTCGCGCGGGAGGTCGCCCCGCATGGCATCAACGTCAACATCATCGCGCCTGGCCGCATCGCCACCGAGCGGCTCGACGAGCTGGATCGCGTCGTCGCGGCGAAACAGGGCAAGACGCCGGAAGAGGTGCGCGCGGCGCGGGCGCGACGACAATGGGGCCGCGGGCCCGGGCCGGCTGAAGCCGGCCCCTACTTCGCCACAACCGACTACACGAACGCCACGAGATCTTTCGCCGACTTCGCAAGGTCGGCCTTCCGCAAGTACATCATGTGGCCGCACTCGTAGAACGCGAAGGCGTGTTCAGCGTTTCTTCGGCTCGAGGTTGAGCGACGACACGTCCATGAGATAGGGCGACAGCCTCTTGTCGCCCGGACCCGCCTCGCGGCCCGACGAGAACACGAGCGTCCGGCCGTCCGGAGAGAACGCAGGGAAGCCGTCGAAGGCGTCGTTGTAGGTGAGCCGCGTCTGGGCCTTCGTCTCGAGGTCCATCAGGAAGATCTCGAAGTTGGAGGGCGGGAGCACCTTGACGAACGCGAAGTGCCGGCCGTCGGGCGCGGGATGCGGGGCCCAGTTGGTCCCCTCCTCGGTCGTGATCTGTGTGCGGCCGGTGCCGTCGTGCCTGATTGTGAAGATGGTCATCGGCATCCCGCGCCGCTTCTGATCCTCGATCTTCCAGGCCCGATACAGGATCGTCTCGCTGTCGGGCAGGTAGAACGAGCCGCCCTCCTGCCAGTCCGGCGTGCGCGTGATCTGGGTCTCGTCGCTGCCGTCCGGCCGCATGCGCCACAGCTCGAGACGGCCATCGATCTGCCGCGTGAACAGGATCCACCGCCCGTCGGGCGAGACGCCCACCTCCGCGTCGTAGTGCCGGTTGTGCGTCAGTTGGCGGACGTCGCCGCCCTCGAGGTTCGACGTGTAGAGCTCGGCGCCCTGCGGGTAGTCGGACGGGTTGGACCAGTCCCCGGGAGGCACGTCCGGGTTGTCGCGCGTCGACGTCCAGACGAGCCGCCTGCCGTCGGGAAAATAGTAGGAGCACGCGTCGCGGCCCAGCGCGTTGATGCGACGGAGGTCGGTGCCATCGATGCGCGCCGTGTAGACCTGATGGGCGCGGTCGTCCTCCCGCTTCATGTTGAAGATCAGACTCTGGCCGTCCGGCGAGAAGTACGCCTCGGCGGCATCGACCAGGTGGGGAACCCGCTTCACCGGCAGCTCCTTGCCTTCGCGGGTCTCGACCGTCGTCACGAGGGAGGCCAGCGCGCAGACGGCCAGCGCGCCGGCCAGCCCGATCCCACAGCGGTGATTGCTGTCAGCCATCTGCCGGAACCTCCCTGCTCCGCTCCGTCTCCCGGCCACCTGGGGCCCGGACCGTTCACGCTCTCGGCGCCGCGTCACCGCGCGCCGGTCCA
Organism: uncultured Vicinamibacterales bacterium; assembly: GCA_964359235.1. Taxonomy (GTDB): domain Bacteria; phylum Acidobacteriota; class Vicinamibacteria; order Vicinamibacterales; family JAHECP01; genus CAYHSN01. The sequence goes on from CAYHSN010000228.1 coordinate 2,506, forward strand.
GTCCATGTCGACCGAGAACCCCGTCATGAAGGTGCGCGGCGCGAGCCACACCTGGAAGTCGCCGACGATGGGGGTGCCGGTGGCCGTGCGCCGGAAGATGTCGTTCTTGTTGAACAGGTTGTCGCCCTGCACGAAGATGCTCACGGCGTACGCGCCGCGGCTGACGAGCTTCTTGTTCACCTGCGCGTACCAGACCTGGTATGACGGCTGCGACGTGCCGTCCTCGAAGATCGCCTCGCTCTGAAGCTGCGCGCGGACGTTTGCGCGCAACCCCCTGCGCGGATCGGCCCAGAGCAGCTTGAGGAACACCGAGTGCGCGGGCATGCCGCCGACGTCCTTGCCCGTCTCGTCGAGCCGCTTCACGTACGAGTAGGACACCGACGGCGCGAACCCGCCGGGCAGGTTCGCCGAGACTGCCGTGTTGACGCCGCGCGAGACGTAGCGCGCCAGGTTCATATAGGTGTACGGAAGCCGCCGCAGGTCGAACACGATCCCGTTCTTCACCTGCGCCCTGAAGTAGTCGCCCGAGAGCTGTAGCTTCGGCCCCGCGTACGAATAGCCCGCGGAGACGGTGGCCGAGTTCTCGGGGCGGAGGTTGGCGTTGCCGACGAAGAACGGGGGCGTGTACAGATACAGCTCGCCGAAGAGCGGCGCGCGGAAGCCGTGCCCGTAGCTCGCGCGGACGCGGTGCAACTGGCCGATGGAGTAGACGGCGCTCACCTTCGGGCTCCACTTACTGCCGAAGTCGCTGTAGTCGTCGTAGCGCAACCCGGCGGTCAGCTTCACCGCGTCGGTGAGGTTCACCTCCTGCTGCAGCCAGGCCACGTTCGTATCGCGCTCCGACCTGCGCTGGCCGGTCGTCAGGAACCTCAGGCTCGCGCGATCCATGATCTCCCGGCGGAACTCGTAGCCAAGCTGCAGGTGCTGGCTCTGGCCGCGCGCTTTCCACGTCTGCCGGCCGGTCGCGCGGAACTCCCGGTTCCACTCCTGCCACGGCACCGGCACGACCTCGCGCGTGGCGTAGATCTGCCGCTCGTCGCGGTTGTACTTGCCGCTCGTGAACGCGACGCTCAGCATCGTGTTGGAAGTGGGGAGGAACTCGACCTCGGGCGACACGGTGTACCGCGTGATCTTACGCTGCGAGTTGTAGACGGTGGCCGCGAGTTGCGTCGCGCCCGAGAAGTAGTAGTTGTCGATGTCGCGCCGGGAGTAGTTCCCGAAGAACCGCGCGATCACCTTGCTCGTGATCCGGAAGTCGCTGCTGGCGCCGGTGGTGTAGAACTTGCTCTCGGGCTGGCCGATCGTCTGCGGGTTCTTCTTGTCGAGATCGAAGCCATCGTAGGTGCGGTACCCGCCGCTCACGTCGATCCCGCCCCGCGCGCCGCGGTAGCCGAACGAGTCGCTCACCCGGACGTCGGTGTACGAGCCGGCGTTGAACGACAGCCGGTTGGTCGCCCCGAGCGTCGTGCTCTTCTTCGTGATGAAGTTCACCACGCCGCCGATGGCGTCGGAACCGTACAGCGCGGAGCCGGCTCCCTTGACGACCTCGATCCGCTCGACACCCGTCAGGTCGATGTCCTCGAGGTTGAAGTTCCCGGTGCCGTCGCGCCCGATGACGCGCCGGCCGTCGATGAGCACCAGGACGCCCTTGTTGGGGATGCCGTTGATGGAGATGTGGCCCTGCCCGCCTCCCGGGTGCACGCGGACGCCCGTGCCCGCCTGCTCGACCAGGACGTCCTTGGCGGTGCGGGCGCCCGTGTCGTCGATGTGGGACCGATCGATGAGCGTGGTCGGCTCCGCCACGTTCAGCAGCAGCTCTTCGCGGCGGCTCGCCGTCGTGACCGTGATGGAGGTCGAGAACTGCGCCAGCGCGAGCGTCACGGTGACGGCCTTCTTCCCCCCCGCCGCCAGGGCGATGCCCTTCTGCAAGTCGTCAGCGAAGCCGGCGAAGGTTGTCGTCAGGTCGACCGTGCCGGCGGGGAGCCCGGAGAACACCGCGACGCCGGAACCGTCCGTCAGAAGGCGCGTCGTCGCTTTCGTCTCGGTGTGCGTGGTGAGGCGCACGGACGCCCCGGGAATCACGCCCCAGTTGTCCCGCACGGTCACCGTGAGGGTGGCGGCACCTTGGCTGGCCTGGCCCGCGAAGGACCCCGGAAGACCCGGATGCGCCGCAAGAAACACGAGGAACCCGATGGCGGAGAAGGCATGCCTCATCATCTGATCACCTCTGAGCACCTCGGGATCTGATCACCTCGAGAGCTGAGAAGGCCCGGCACTGACGTTGCTGCTTTCCGGGTCGGGTCGCCCGGAAGGCCACCGGCACGTATCAGGCAAAGACAGCGATACTCTGCACCACAACTTTCAGGGAGTCAATCCTAAGTGCGAGCTGCGCATGGCCAGGTTCCGGGGCACGGACAAGGCGGAGTGTATGGATCAGCGTCAGGTTCGCGGCCCGGCGTTCCGGCTCCTCGAAGAGGCGGAACTCTTCTGCCAGCGCCACTTCCCGCTTCCTGCGAAGATCGTCCCCGGCGAGATGCGGCGCATCGAGAAGCACCTCATTCCGCCCGACGCCATGCGCGACATCCTGGTCAATGCCACCAGCCCGACTTCGTGGCGGAAGCAGGGCTGCCGGCGATCGCGCGCGCAGCGGGTGACGGCGCGGCGGCCCGGTGCGACGGGTAAGCCTGCCACGTTCGAGGTCGTCGCCGCCGGCGCCCGGATGGCGTTCGTCGATCCGCAGGCGTGGAAGATTGTCGACCTGTCGGCACAAGGCTGACGACCTGCGACAAGACGAGGCGGAGACGACTCGCCTCGGCGCCCGGCGATGGCCAGCCCACGGCGGGCGGCGGCAGGGGCGACGTTTGCCGGCGCCAGGCGTGAAGGGCAGCGTCAGTTCCGCCTGGCAGAGGCAAATGCCACCGCTGCCGGCACGCGCCCCCGCAGCCGACACACGCGGTTCCTGGGTTCGCTCCGTGTTCGTTCCGTGTTCGTCTGGTATCCGTTCTTCTGCGCGTGGTGCGCGATCTCGGCGTTTGTCTCCAGCCGCATCTTCCGCCGCAGCCTCGCCATGAGCCAGGCCGAGTGGCAGACGCTGCGCTACTCCGGCCTCGGCTCCGAACACGCTCGTCATCCTGCTCGGCTCGTTCCTGCTCGGGCTGTTCATGCAGTCGATCGGCCGAAGAGTGGACGTCGCACGACGTCTGGGCGTCGGCCTTCTCGATCCTGTCGTACTTCCTTGTCACCGTCGGCCTCGCCGGTGCGCGGCTCCTGCAGACGTGGGGCTTCGTCACGCTCGCGGCGGGTATCGTCTGCATTCTGCTGATGTTCCGGATCATC
>CAYHSN010000229.1:0-5839 GCA_964359235.1 uncultured Vicinamibacterales bacterium
CGATCGCCGAACCCCGGCGCCTTCACCGCAGCGGCCTGCAGCGTGCCGCGCAGCTTGTTGACGACGAGCGTCGCGAGCGCCTCGCCATCGACGTCCTCGGCGATGATGACGAGCGGCCGGCCCGACCGCGCCACCTGCTCGAGCAGGGGCAGCAGATCCTTCATCGAGCTGATCTTCTTCTCGTGGATGAGAATAACCGCGTTCTCGAACACCACTTCCATGCGCTCGGGATCGGTGACGAAGTACGCCGAGAGGTAGCCGCGATCGAACTGCATGCCCTCGACGACCTCGAGCGAGGTCTCCAGCGTCTTGGCTTCCTCGACCGTGATGACGCCGTCCTTGCCGACCTTGTCCATCGCCTCGGCGATGATTCTGCCGATCGTCTCATCGAGGTTCGCGGAAATGGTGCCGACCTGCGCGATCATGTTGCCGGTCACCTGGCGCGACTGCTTCTTCAGCGCCTCGATGATCGCCTCGACGGCCCGCTCGATGCCGCGCTTGAGGTCCATCGGGTTGGCGCCGGCCGCGACGTTCCTGGCGCCCTCGCGATAGATCGCCTGCGCGAGCACGGTCGCCGTCGTCGTGCCGTCGCCAGCCGTGTCGGAGGTCTTGCTCGCGACCTCACGCACCATCTGCGCGCCCATGTTCTCGAACGGGTTCTTGAGCTCGATCTCCTTGGCGACGGTCACGCCGTCCTTGGTGATCGTGGGCGATCCGAACTTCTTGTCGAGCACGACGTTGCGGCCCTTGGGACCCAGGGTCACCTTGACCGCGTCAGCGAGGTAGTTGACGCCACGCAGGATGGCCTGCCGCGACTCCTCGCCATAGACAATCTGCTTCGCCATGGTGTTCTCCAGTGAGGTTGACTACTTCTTCTTGCCGCCCTGCTCGATGACCGCGAGCACTTCCTCCTCGCGCATGATGAGATACTCTTCGCCCTCGATCTTGATTTCCTGTCCCGAGTACTTGCCGAAGAGGATGCTGTCGCCCTTCTTGACGTCCATCGGGATCACCTTGCCGTCGTCCTTCTTCTTGCCCCCGCCGACGGCGATGACCTTGCCCTGCTGCGGTTTTTCCTTGGCCGTGTCAGGGATGATGATGCCGCCGATGCGCTGCTCGGCTTCCTCGGTGCGTTGCACGATGATGCGGTCGTGTAGCGGTCTGATCTTCATCGCAGGTCTCCAACTGTCCGGAAAGTACGGTGGAATTGCCCAGGGAAATCCGGATGGCGCCCTCGGCGGCTTAGCACTCGCCGAGCCCGACTGCTAAGTATAGTGCAGGCGGGACGGGTGTCAAGCGGCGCCCTTGCGCTTCAGGCGGTACTCGCCCATCTTGCGGGTCATCGTGTTGCGGTGGAGGCCCAGGACCTCCGCGGCGCGCACGAGGCTGCCGTCCGAGCGGGCGAGCGCGCGCTGGATGAAGCAGCGCTCGAATTCCCGGCGTGCGTCCTCGTACCGGATCCCCCGATCGATCATCTCCTGAACGAGCCGTTCGAGCTGTTCCCGCACGCGTGTGCTCCTGATGTCCCGCTAGGCGAGGTCGCATCCGGTGATCAGCCGGAACGCCTCGAGGTACTTCTCCCGGGTCCGGGCCACGACGTCGCCGGGAAGCGCGGGCACCGGCGGCCGCTTGTTCCAGCCGATCGTCTCCAGGTAGTCCCGGACGAACTGCTTGTCGAAGCTCGGTTGCGGGCGTCCGGGCCCGTACTGGTCCTGCGGCCAGAAGCGCGAGGAGTCCGGCGTCAGGACCTCATCGATCAGGATGAGGGCGCCGCCGGCGGAGACGCCGAACTCGAACTTGGTGTCGGCGACGATGATCCCGCGCGACTCGGCGTGCGCCGCGCCGCGGGAGTACAGCGTCAACGTGAGATCGCGCAACCACGCAATTCGCGTCGCGCCCACGATGGCGCCGGCCTGCGCCTCCGTGATGTTCTCGTCGTGCCCCGATTCCGCTTTCGTGGCCGGCGTGAAGATCGGCGCGGGCAGGCGGGCTGACTGCTCGAGGCCCTCGGGCAGTCCGATGCCGCAGACGCGGCCAGTCTGCCGGTACTCCTTCCAGCCCGAGCCCGACAGGTACCCGCGCGCCACGCACTCGACCGGGAGCGGCGTCGTTCTCCGCACGAGCATCGACCGTCCTCGCAGGAGATCCGCGTGGCGCTTGGCTGGTTCCGGGTAGGCGTCCGCGTCGGTCGAGAGCAGATGATGCGGTACGACGTCGCGCAGGTGCTCGAACCAGAACGCCGAGAGCTGCGTCAGGACCTTGCCTTTGTCCGGAATGCCGGACCCGAGCACGTAGTCGAACGCCGAAATGCGATCGGTCGCGACGATGAGCAGCGCATCGCCCACCGCGTACACGTCTCGCACCTTGCCGCGGCGGACGAGCGTGAGGCCTTCGAGGGATGTTTCGATCAGCGGGACAACGGCAGGCACGATATCGACCTCGCCGGAAGGCGTCAGCTTACTGAGCCTTCATCGGCGAGTCAACAGGTCTCGCTCGAAGGGCTCGAAGGTGGGGCTCGAAGGCAAAGCGACGGCTACGACCCGCCCGCCGCGCGCACGACGATCGCACCGCCGTTGGTGCGCAGTGAAACCGTCGGACCGCCGCCGGCCAGCGGACCCGTCGCGCGTTTGGTCGCACCCTCGGACTGCACGGGCAACTCGAAGCCGTCCAGGCGAATGTCGCCGCCGGTTGCCGCGGCGTCGAGTGACAGGCCGCCCGACTTCGGCGCGGTGAGTTCGAGGGTGCCATCGCTCGTGAAGGCCGTGACCGTTGCCGGCGTGTCGAGGCGGAGGCGCACGTCGGTCCGCTGGCCGTCGCAGCGTACCGACTGCCGGAGTCCACCGAGCGTGACGCTGCCACCAACGGCGTTGACCTTCACCGGGCCGGACGCCGATTCCACTTCGATGTCCGCCGAGCGGGCCTCGATCTCGACCGGACCTGCCAGGATGCCAGCCTTCAGCTCACCGCCCGTCATATCGAGGACAGTCGACCCGATGATGCGCTCCATGCGCAGATCGACCGAACGGAGCCTGAGGCGTACGTCGGCACCTCCGGTGATGGCGATGTCGCCGCCGCGATGCTCGCCTTCGATCGGGCCGTTGATGTTCGTGAGCGTCGTCTCGGCGCGCGTCGACGCCAGGTAGACACCCGCGATGTCCGACGCGCGGACTTCTCCGCGGACGTCCTCAAGGCGCGCACGGACGCTTGAGGGTACCCGCAGGGTCAGATGCGCCTGTTGCCGTCCGTCCTGCGGGTACTCGACCGAAAACGCGATGGCGTCCGACGTGGTGTCGGCCCGGAGGGTTGCCGCAGCCGCCAGGGTCTCGGCTTCGGCCTTGTCGATGCCGCTCGAGGTGACGTCGAGTTCGGTCGCAATGTCGGCGCGTGGTTCACCGATGACCGTGACACGCTGGACGCCGCGCACGCGAACTTCCTGGACCGACGGGGTCAGGGGATGGACCGCCGTGCTCTTGTGTTCGGCGCTCGCGCTTTCGCGTCGCACCTCCCGCAGGGCCCTGCGGGCGAACTCGCCGAGGGAGAAACCTCCGCCTTTGGCGGGCGGGGCACTTACTTGATAGACGATCACCCCCACCACGACGAATGCCAGGATGAGCAATAACTCGCGCTTTCCCATGGCCTTGTAGGTACTCTTATAGTAGAGTGCCGGTGAGTTCGCCCGTCGCTGCGTCCGTGCTCCAGCGTGTGATTGTACTCCCGTCGCCGAAGGTCATGCGGTCTCGCCTGCGCGCCGCGTTCATCCTCGTCCTGACGATCGGACTGCTCGCGTTCTTCCTGAGGAACGCCGATCTGGCCGCCGTTTGGGCCGAAGTGCGGGCGGCCGATCCGGGCCTCCTCGCGGCGGCGACGGTCCTGACCCTGTCGACATATCTCATCCGCACGGTGCGGTGGCAGGCCCTGCTCGGACCACTCGGCCGGGTGCGGTTCTGGGAGGCCTTTCGGGCCACGGTCATCGGGTTCGCCTCGAGCGTGATCCTGCCGGCCCGCGCCGGTGAGTTCCTGCGCCCGTACCTGCTCGCGCGGCGCGAGCAGCTCAGCGCGACCGCCGTGTTTGCGACGGTGGTGGTCGAACGGGTGCTGGACCTCACGACCGTGCTGCTCCTGCTGGGCGGTTTCCTGCTGCTGTTCGATCCCGGCCTGGCCGCGCGCGACCCCGCGAACTTCGCGGCCGTGCGCGCCGGGGGCGCCACGGCGGCCCTGGTCGCCGTCGGCGCGTTGGTGTTGCTCGTCGCGCTGGCCGGTCATCCCGACTGGCTCGCCCGGTGGGCCGAGCGGATCGAACGTCTGTTGCCCGCCCGAGCGGCCGGCCGGATCGACCGCGTCGTGCGTCGCTTCACCCAAGGACTCGCGACGGTTCGCCAGCCGCGCCGCCTCCTCACGGCCTTGCTGTGGTCGCTGCCCCTGTGGCTCCTCCTCGCCGCGGGCATCTGGCTGACGGCGCGGGCATTCCATATGACGGTGCCGTATACGGGTTCGTTCCTGATTGTCGCGTTCCTCGTGGTCGGGGTGTCGGTGCCGACACCCGGGGCCGTCGGCGGGTTTCATGCGGCCTTTCAGGTCGCGGTGACTCGCTTCTACGGCGTGCCGAACGATCGCGCGGTCGGCGCAGCCATCGTGCTGCACGCGCTGTCGTTTCTGCCGGTCGCGCTCCTCGGCGCGGCGTTCATGCTCCACGACGGCCTCAGCCTCGCGCGTGTTCGGGCGCTCGCGAGCGGTGGCATGGGCGACGACAGCGCACCGCTCACGCGAGACGAGCCCACCGGAGCGCCCGCTGAAGACGATCCGGCCGTGCGGCCCGTGGGTGAGGCGGGGGGCGTCAGGTGAAGTGTCCGTATTGCGCCCATCTGGGCGACAAGGTCGTCGACTCGCGAGAGACGAAGGAAGGCGAGGCCATCCGCCGCCGGCGCGAGTGCCTGTCGTGCGGGCGCCGCTTCACGAGCTACGAGCGGATCGACCAGATCCCGTACATGGTCGTGAAGAAGGATGGCAGCCGGGAGCGCTTCGAACGCCAGAAGCTCATCGCCGGCTTGCTCAGGGCCTGCGAGAAGCGGCCCGTGAGCGTCGCCGCCGTCGAGGGGCTCGCCGATCACGTTGAGACGATGCTGCAGGATCGGCCGGAGAAGGAGATCGCCACGAAAGAGATCGGCGAGTTCGTCATGCAGGAGCTGCGGCGGCTCGACAAGGTGGCCTACGTGCGGTTCGCGTCGGTGTACCGACACTTCCGCGACGTGGGCGAGTTCATCACCGAGCTGCGGGACCTGCTCGACACGAAGGAGTGATGAGGCGCGCGCGACGGCTCGTGTCGATTGGCATGCTGGTCGTGGTCTGGGCGCGGCCGGTCGCAGCCCAGGCCATCCAGGTGACGCCGCTTCAACGCGGCGGGCAGGTGCTCGTGTCGTTCACGCTCGTCGACGGGTTCGACGAAGGGGTCCGTGCGGCGATGCACAGCGGCCTTCCGACCAGCTTCACCTACGAGGTCGAGCTCCGGCGCGCCGCCGCGCTCTGGGTCGATCGCACGATGGCCTCGGCGACCGTGACGGCGACCGTGAAGTACGACAACTTGACTCGCCGATATCAGGTCTCTCGCACGATCGACGGCCGCCTCGAGGCGGAGCCGCAGGTGACCGACAGTGAGGATCTCGTCGGAACCCTCGTGACGGTGTTCGACAAGCTGGCGTTGTTCGCCACCGCGGATCTCGAGGCGAACGCGGAGTACTACTTGAAGGTGAGCGCACGCACGAGCCCCCGCAGCACCTGGTTCCTCTGGCCGTGGGGCCGGCACTCCGCGTCGGGACGGGCGACGTTCACCTTTATCCCCTAG
>CAYHSN010000230.1:0-5818 GCA_964359235.1 uncultured Vicinamibacterales bacterium
GTCCTCCGGCAGCGCCGCCGCAGTTGCGGACGGCCGCCGCCGCGGCGCCGGTGGACCTCGCCGCGCCGCTCCCCAACGCCCGCTCACCGCGCAACGCGAACTACTCGATCGACGCCCGGCTGGATCCGGCGACCCGGACGATCGCGGCGTCCGAGGTGCTCACGTGGCGCAACATCGCGGGCGTCGCCGCGCCGACACTCCGCTTCCACCTTTATTACAACGCCTGGCGCAACACCGAATCGACGTGGATGCGCGAGCGGCGCCTCGGGCGCGGAGGCGAGCTCCACGAACGTCCCGAGTCCGACTGGGGCTGGATCGACGTCACGGCCATTCGCCTGCTCGGCGCGGGCAGTTCTCCGCCGGTCGAGCTGACGTCGCGCGCGCGCTTCATCGCGCCCGATGATGGAGATGATGGGAACGAGCAGGACAGGACGGTGCTGGAGGTGCCGCTCGACGAACCGGTGGCGCCGGGCCAGACGACCAACGTGCAGATCGAGTGGACCGCGCGCGTCCCGCGCACGTTCTCGCGCACGGGCGCCCTCGGCAACTTCTACTTCCTCGCCCAGTGGTTCCCGAAGATCGGCGTGCTCGAGGACGCGGGCTGGAACTGCCGCCAGTTCCACACGGCCACGGAGTTCTTCGCCGACTTCGGCGTCTACGACGTGCGGCTCACGGTGCCGCGCGGCTGGATCGTCGGGGCCACGGGACGCGAACGCGAACGCCGCGACAACCCCGACGGCACCACGACCCACCGCTACGTCGAGGAAGACGTCCACGACTTCGCCTGGACGACGAGCCCCGATTATCTCGAGCGCGCGGCGCGTTTCGAGCACCAGGGACTCCCGCCGGTCGACATGCGGCTGCTGCTGCAGCCCGAGCACGCAGCGCAGGCCGAACGCCACTTCGCCGCGACACGCGCGGCGTTGCGGTACTACGGAGAGTGGTACGGCCCGTACCCGTACGGCCACATCACCGTCGTCGATCCGGCGTGGCAGAGCGGCGCAGGCGGCATGGAGTACCCGACGCTCTTCACCGCCGGCACTCGCTGGCTCGCGCCCGCGGGCGTCCTGCAGCCCGAAGGCGTGACGATCCACGAAGCGGGCCACCAGTTCTGGTACGGCATCGTCGCGAACAACGAGTTCGAGCACGCGTGGCTGGACGAAGGGTTCAATTCGTTCTCCGACGCGCGCACGGCGGCCGAGGCTTTCTCGCCGAACTACCTGGGGCTGCGGTTTTTCGGCGGGTTCATTCCGTGGGCGGTGCGGGACATCGCGCTCGATCGCGCGACCGACCTGAACGGGCTCTACGGTTACCGCGCGGTCGCTGAATCAGACGCGCAGTCCACGCCGACCTACAAGTACTGGCCGGGCACCGCGAGCCGCATCACGTACGACAAGACGGCGCTGTGGCTCCACACCCTCGAGCGCCATCTGGGCTGGCCGACGCTGCAGCGCATCATGTCCACGTACTTCCAGCGCTGGGCGTTCCGCCATCCGAAGCCGCAGGATTTCTTCGACATCGCCAACGAGGTCAGCGGCCAGGATCTCACGTGGTTCTTCGACGAGGTCCACCGCAGCTCCAACGTCTTCGACTACAGCGTCCAGCAGCTCACGAGCGTCGCCGCGAGCGATCGCGGGTTCTTCGGCGACGGCAGCCGCAAGGCGTTCTCCGACGCCACGAACAGCGGCGACCAGTTCCTCACCACGGTCGTGGTCCGGCGCGAGGGCGAGGCCGTGTTCCCGGTCGATGTCGTCGTGACGTTCGAGAACGGCGAGACCGCCCGCGAACGCTGGAACGGGCGCGACCGCTGGACGATGTTCCGCTACGTGCGACCGTCGCGCGCGGCGTCGGCCGAGGTCGATCCGGATCGTGTGCTGCTGCTGGATGTGAACTACACGAACAACAGCTACACGCTGAAGCCGAAGGCTGAGGAGGCCGCGCGCAAGTGGTCGCTCGCGTGGCTGGTGTGGCTGCAGGATCTGCTGCTCACCTACGGATTCTTCGTCTGACGACAAGAAAACTTACCATGAAGATCGCGCGCGCGTTTCGGGACGGCATGCGCCGGGTGAACGGCGCGACGGCGATTCTCGCCGGGGTGTATCTCGTCACGGTGCTCCTGTCGCTGCCGCTCGCGGCCGCGCTTCGTGGCATGCTCGAGGACCATCTCGGACACAGCCTCGCGGCCGAACCGGCCGCGCACAGCGTCAACTACGACTGGTGGCAGGAGTTCAGCTCGCAGGCCGTCGGGCTGGGGGCGACCTTCGTGCCGTCGATCGTCGGGTTCGGCGCGACGCTCAGAAACCTGAGCGACCTCATGGACAACCGCTCGCTGCCGACGGTCGTCGCGGGCGCGGCGGGCGCGTACCTCGTGGTCTGGGCATTTTTCGTCGGCGGCATTCTCGATCGCTACGCCCGGCAGCGGCCGACGCGGACGGCCGCGTTCTTCTCGGCGTGCGGCGTTTTCTTCTTCCGCTTCCTGCGCCTGGGCGTCATCGCCTGGCTGGTGTACTTCGTGTTGTTCGGGTACGTGCACGGCTGGCTGTTCGACGGGCTCTACCGCTCGGTGACGCGCGATTTCACCGTGGAGCGGAACGCCTTCGCCGTCCGCGCCGCGCTGTACGCCGTGTTCGGTCTCCTGCTCGTACTCGTCAATCTGGTCTTCGACTACGCCAAGGTGCGCGCGATTGTCGAAGATCGCCGAAGCATGCTCGGCGCGCTCAGGGCCGCGCTCCGGTTCATCGCGCGGCATCCGGGCGCGACGCTGGGGCTGTATGCGACGACCGGCATCCTGTTCCTGATCGTCGTCGCGCTCTACGCGCTCGTGGCGCCGGGCGTCTGGTCCACCGGCTGGTCGCTCTGGCGCGGGTTCCTGATCGGCCAGGCCTACGTCGTCGCGCGTTTGTGGGTGAAGCTGCTCTTCTACGCGTCGGAGACGTCGCTCTTCCAGGCCGAGCTGGCGCATGCCGGGTACACGGCCGCTCCGGTGCCGGCCTGGCCGGAATCGCCGGCGGCTGAAGCGATTGCGAACGCCGGCCCGATGGGGCGCACGTTCTAGGCCCGACATGGTCGGGACACTTTTCGTCATCGCCTTCCTCGCCGCGATCGTCTTCGTGCCCATCCTGGCGCTGGTCCGCGCCACCCGCGCGCTCAGCGAGATCGAGAAGCTGCGCGCGGAGATGAGGCGCACGGTCGATCGACTCAACGGGGCCCGGTTTACGCGGGCCCCTCCCCCGGACCCGGCTGGGCCCTACCCGGTCCCAGCGGGGGGGCCCGCCTTCCGGGGGACCGACGAGGGCCGGCTGAAGCCGGCCCCTACGACCGTCACGCCGGCCGCCACAACTGCCGCCGAGTCGCTCGAAGCGCGGATCGGCGGGCGCTGGCTGCTCTACCTCGGCGTCAGCGCGATCGTGATCGCGGCGGCCTACTTCGTGAAGCTCGCGATCGACAACGCGTGGATCACCGAGACCATGCGCGTCGCGATCGGCGGGGTGGCCGGCCTCGCGCTCGTCTGGGCGGGCAGCCGCTTCGTGCGATCGGGCTATCCCCTCTACGGGCAGATGCTCGCGGGCGGCGGCGTCGCGATCCTGTATCTGTCGGTCTATGCCGCGTTCAACTTCTACGCGCTCATCGGCCAGACACCGGCGTTCGGCCTGATGGTGGCGGTGACGGGCCTGGGCGCCTGGCTGGCCGACGGACATCGTTCGCAGGGGCTCGCGTTGATGGCGGTGGGCGGCGGCTTTCTGACGCCGTTCATGATCGGTGGCCAGACCGACGCCCAGACGGCGCTCTTCGGCTACGACGCGATTCTCGTCGCCGGCACGGCGTACCTGTCGCGGCGGCGCGACTGGCCCGCGCTGAATCTCATCAGCTACGGACTCACGCTCGTCACCATCGTGGGGTGGTTCAACCAGTTCTACACGCCGGCCGCGTACCTGCGGACGGTACTGTTCCTGACGCTCTTCTGCGCGCTCTTCAGCTACATCCTCGCGCGGGTGTGGCGATCGACGCATCCGGTGGCGCCACTCGTGCGGCTCGCGCTCGGCACCGCGCCACCGCTCTACTTCCTCACGTCAATCGCACTGCTCTTTTCCCACTCGCTCGCGCTTCTGATCTTTCTCGTCGCGTGCACGCTCGTTGGGCTCACCCTCGCGCGGCGCTTCGGCCCCGCGTGGCCGCGCGTGGCGCTGTGGATCGCCGTTGCGCTGCCGCTTCTCGCCTGGGCCGCGACGCGCGCCGACGCGTCGTGGATCGCCCAGGGACTGACGGTCGCGACGGCCGTGTTCGCGCTGCACCTGGTGGCGCAACTCGACGCCCTGCGCCAGGCCGAGGGAGCGCCCGGCGCGGCGGACGTGATGCTCCACCACCTGAACGGCCTTGGCCTGTTCGCGGTGTCGTACCTGCTCATGGCGAGCTGGCCGATGGCGTGGCGCGGCGCGACGGCAGCGGCTATCGCCGCCGTCCACTTCGGGCTCGCCGGCCTCACGCGCCGGCCGCACCGCGAACCGCCGCTTCATGTCGCCGCGGTCGGCGCGACGCTCATGGCCGTCGCGATCGCGATGTGGACCGACGGCGCGTGGCGCGTCATTGGCCTCTCGGTCGAGTCGGCGGCCCTCGTGGCGATCGGTCTGACGACGGGGCGCGAGTGGCTGCGGCTCGGCGGCGGATTGCTGCTCGGGCTGACGATGCTGTGGCTCGTGGGTCTCGAGTTCCAGCCGGTGAGCACCGATTACACCGTGGTCCTCAACGCTCGAACGGCGGCCGCGGCGATCCTGATCGCGCTCCTCCACGGCCTCGCGCGGCTGCACCGGCGCCAGACCGGCGACCTCGCCGAGCGGGCGCGGCCGGACAGCGACTTCTTCCTGCTGGCGTCGAACATCGTGCTGCTCGTCACGATCACGACCGAGATCAACGCGTTCTGGGAGTTCAGAGGCGGGGGGCGCCCCTCGGCGCTGTCGCAGCAGGCCTCGCTCGCGATCGCGTGGACGCTGCAGGCGATCGGCGTGATCCGGGTCGGGCTCTCGCGCCGGAGCGATCTCCTCCGAGCCGCCGGCGCGCTCCTGCTCGTGGTGCCGTTCGCCTGGCTCTCGGCCACGCTCTGGGTGGACGTGATCGATCGGCTTCGCCCGCCCCGGGGTTACGTCGTGCTCGTCAACGCGCGCGCCGCCGCCGCGCTCGTCCTGATCGGCGGCCTCTACGGCCTGGTCTTCATGTTCCGGCGCGCGAGGTTGTCGCTCGGCGCCGGAGGCCGGTACGAGATCGCCGCGGCGGTGCTGGCCGCCAGCTTCGTGACGCTCGGGTGGCTGAGCGCCGAATCGAGCGCGTTCTGGTACCTGCGCGACGCGGACGGCGGGGACCCGCGCCGCGCGTTCCAGTTCGCGCGCGAGCTGACGCTGTCGGTCATCTGGGCGGGCTACGCGGTGGGGCTCGTGGCCGCCGGCATCCGCCGCCGCTACGCGCCGATCCGCTACTTCGCGATCGCGCTCTTCATCGTGACGGTGATGAAGGTCGGCGTCGTCGATCTCGCCCAGCTCGAGCGCCTGTATCGGGTGCTCAGCGTGATGGCGCTCGGCGTCCTGCTGCTCGTGGCGTCGTATCTCTACCAGCGGTTCCGGGACCGTCTGGCGAGCGCGCCGGACCTATAGCATAGGGAGGTCATGCTCGACGTCCTGGCCCTCACCGCGTCGCTCCTCACGGCCGTTCCCGAGGCGCCTTTCGAACTCCTGGCGGTGAAAACGGCCGCGCCCCCGGCCATCGACGGCCGGGTCACCGACGACGAGTGGGCCGGCGCCGCTCGGGCCGGCTCGTTCATCCAGTTCGA
>CAYHSN010000231.1:0-5818 GCA_964359235.1 uncultured Vicinamibacterales bacterium
GAAGAGGAAACAGAAAGGACCACACGATGAGTGGGAAGCGGGCCTCGCGGACGGCACTCGTCATGGCGGCGCTGTTCGCCTCATCCCTGCCGTCCATCGGCTGTCGTCAGGCCCCGCCATCGCCGCAGACGCCCGCGGAGTTCGTCACGGCCTACTCGGCGGCGTACCGCGCCCGGGACGCCGACGCGATCATGGCGCATTGCTGCAAGCTGTCGCTCGAGGACCACATCACGAAGTTCTTCCCGAAGGCCCCGCCGAGCTGGCGCGATATCACCATCCGGCACCTGCTCACGCACACGTCGGGCATCAAGAATCACACGGACGAGGCGCTCGACATGCGGCGCGACTACACGGACGATCAACTTCTCGCCCTGGCGATGAAATCACCGCTCGACTTCACGCCGGGCGAGCGTTGGAGCTATAGCAACACTGGACGAATCTGGCGCAGGCGAGGCAGAGCGCGATCGCGTACGCGGTGGCGGGCCTGTACAATGCCGCGCTGACGCCTCCGCATCGAATGGAGTCGACGAGCGGTGACGAGCGCGAGGGGCCGGCACGCTGCGGCGATTCCTGGACGCCTACGCGGCCGGCAAGGGCGCGACGCTCGTCGCGCCTGGGTTCGCGAAGGTCACGACAGCGGAGGATCGGAAGCAGGCGACCGCGATGCTGAAGTCTACTACTGGATCAAGAGCCTCACCATCCGCTTCGAGGTCACGACGCAGCGCGTGCGGGTGGAGCGAGGCCTTTTTTCCAAGATGAAGGACAACATCGAGTTGTTCGGCATCGAGCACTTCGACATCCACAAGCCGCTCGGCATGCGCCTGGTGGGACACTGCCAGCTTCACCTGCGCTCGTCGGACGAGAGCGCGCCGAGCGTGCTCCTCTACGGCATCCCGGACCTCGAGTCGCTCGCCGACACGCTGCGCGAGTGCTCCCTCCGCGAACGCAAGCGTCGCGGCGTGACGACGTGGGTGGATGCGTAGGGGTCAGAACCGATACCCGGCCCCGAACACCAGGTGATTCGTCCGGAGCAGCGTCTGGGCTTCGCCCCCTGAGACGCTGACCTGCTGATTCGTCCGTGTGAGCTTGTACTCGCCGATCGCGTGCAGGCCTTTCATCAGGCGGATTTCGAGTCCCGCCGCCAGCTGCCAGCCGAGCGATCCCAGTTCGTACTGTTCCTGGAACGCGCCGGCGATCGTGCTCTCGGCGTGTGCGACGGTCGGGCCGAGGCCGGCGCGCGCGCTGACGGTCACGCGATCGCTCACCGCGCCGCGCACGACGGGATGACGGAACACGACGTTGGCGAGCACGAAGTTCGCGCCGTGTGAGATCGAGAAGAGCTGCACGGTGTGATCGAGACGCTGCCGGCGGCCGACCATCTGGCCGTGTTCGATCCCGCGAGCGGTGGTGATCGCGCTCGTGTCCGCGAAGACCTTCAGATGAATGAACTCGGCCTCGACGGCGAGCCTTGGCGCGAAGGGCAGGATCCACCCCACGCGGTAGCCGTAGTAGACGGGAGACGTGAACGACTCGCCGCGATAGTCGATCGGCTCGAACGTCAGGGCGGTGTGGGACGCGGGCTGCTCGATCCGGAGCGACGAGGCGTGTGTGCCGCCGGCGCCGAGGAACGCGGCGATCGTCCAGTCGGCGCGCGCCGGGGCGCAGGATGCCAGCAGGAGGAAGCCGGCGACCAGGGCGACCAGGACACGGCGCCCCATGAAGACCTCACAAGTATTGTACCGCTGTCGATCGGGTCTTTTCTACTTCATCCTGAACAGATAGCTCACCTTGAAGAAGAATCCGTCACTCGAGCGCCGGCGGCGGAAGGTGTCTCGCGCGTCGGGATCGGCCAGCGTGCTGCCGTAGCCCGCGAAGATCACCGTGCCCGGCGTCGGCTGGTAGGAGAACAGGAAATCAGTCCGCAGGCTGCTGCGTTCGTACCCGAGCGCGAGCTCGTAGTCGCCGGTCGCCCGATTCACGTAGACGATCGGCAGCTCCGTGCGAGAATCATCGCGCAGGTCGTCCTGCATCGCCGAGTCGTACTGCGAGACGACGCGCAGGAAGACCGCGCGAGTCATCTGGTACTCGATCTTGAGCCTCGGCAGCTTGTGGATGCCGACGGTCGACCCGTCGGTCCGCCGGCTGTACGACTGCACCTGCCAGTTGCCGTCGACGCGCAGGCGCTCGGTCGGCCGCCACGCGCCGCCGGCGTTCAGGAAGAGAATGTCGGCCGACGACCACTCGTAGAAGTTCTCGTCCTTGCCCCAGAGGGCGAAGAAGTTCCCGGAGAACCCCTTGAGGCGCGGGGTGTCGATCGTCACCTGGTAATCGAGGTTCGGAAACCTGGGCGCGCCGACAAACGGTCGCAGCACCGCCCGTCCGTCCGGCGCCTCGTCCAGGAGCGCATAGTCCCGGTAGAGGTCCTCATCGTAGCCGAACGACTCGATGAGGACGGACTGGCCGACGCGCCAGCCGCCGCGCAACGTGAAGTTGCTGTTGACGTGGAGTCGCCGATCCTGCGATGCGCGTCCGTTGACGAAGTCGTCGTACTGCCACGTGCCGTCCAGACGCACATCGCCCGTCCAGCGCTCGGCGATCGATCCCTGGCTGCCGTAGAGCGTGATCTGGTTCTGCCCTCCGGCGATGGCGATCCCCGTGCGGTTGATGAACCCGGCCCCCGCGCGGAAGTCGTCGGCCACGCCGCGTAGCCAGTATCGAAACCCGTACCGGCGCCCGCTCCGGGTGAACGACGCGTCCCACAACGGCGCCGTCGTGGTCACGCCGAAGCGGTGCGTGCGGCTGAGGGCGCCCTGCATCTGCAGCGTGTAGATCGTGTGGAACGTCAGGCGCGCGTCGGCGCCCACCACGCGGTTCGAGTGGTCGCCGTCGAAGCGGTCGGTGTAGACGAAGCCCGCGCGCGACCCGCCGCCGATGTCACGCTGCACGCGGAGGATGTTGAACAGGGGATGATCCTCGCCGGTCGTCGAGGCGACCGTGTCGTCGACCGCGGCCAGGTACGCCACGCTCGTGCCGGCGATCTTTCCAGTCAGCTTGGCCGCGCCGAGCGGCGCGACGATCCGCCGCGTGTAGATGAGGTTGTTGGGCGTCGCGTACATCTCGATGCCGTCGAGAAAGAAGGGACGCTTCTCGGAGAAGTAGAGCGCCTGGCGCGGATCGAAGACGAACTGGCCGGCGTCGGCCTCGACCTGCGAGAAGTCCGGGTTGACGGTGCCGTTCAGCGTGAGGTTCGGCGTGAGTCCCCACCGGATGTTGCCGCCGAACTCGGGCGCGCCGGCGTCGTAGCGCCAGCGGCCGCCCGGGCCCGAGTCGGCGCCGTCCACCTTGGCCGTCACGACCGGATTGAGATCGAGCACGAGGCCCCGCCTGAGATCGGTCAGGCCCCTGAGCGTGCCGGCCTGCGCGAGAAACGACGCGGCCGCGCGCCGGGCCGGCACCCAGCTCTCTTCGTGCCCCGTGCTCTGCACGCGCCGGATGATGTGAAGGCCCCAGTCCTGCGTGTCGGTGGACTGGTAGCGCAGCGTCTTGAAGGGAATGCGGACCTCGATCGCGTAGCCTTCTTCCGTGAGACGGCCCTTCGACTCGAAGACGAAGTCGGCGCTCAGGTCGGCGCCCTCGCGACCGGTTGACAGGCCCCCGAAGCCGTGCCCGCCCTGCCGGAGACCTTCGACGAGGGTGCCATCGGCCTGCACGCCGAGCGGGTTGACCGCGAACATGAGCGCCTGGCGGCCGTCGTGGAACGTGCCGAGGTAGAGTTGGACGTGGTCGTCGGCGTCGATGCGATCGCGATCGGCGAGCGTGGCGCGGATGGTGCCCGGCTTCGCGTGTGCCTTAATGCCGAAGAGGATCGCCGCCGGCGAGTACCACGCCAGGACCTCGGTGTCGTTCTCGGCGGGACGGCCGTCAACCGGCGTGTACTGCGAGAACTCGGTGAGCCTGGCCGCCTGCGCCCACACCGGCTCGTCGAGCACACCGTCGATCTTCACCGTCGCTTCGAGGCGCGGGACGGCGACGTCGAGCTGGCTCTGACGTCCGCTGTAGACCGGCTCGGCCGCGAGGGCCGCGGTCGCGACGAGGAAGGCCGCCGCGCACAGACGGGCTCCTCGCGTGAAGGCGCCGAAGGCCATCGTTCTCGATCGATCCGGAATCGTAACGTGATCGGGAGGAATCGTGATCAGTGATCAGTAAGGGCCGGCTTCAGCCGGCCCTCCAGAGAATAGCACGCGGCGCAGTAAAGTAGGGGCCGAGCTTGCTCGGCCGCAAGCACTCGCTCAACGTCGCGACGGCAGCCGGCATCGTCGTCTACGAGCTGCTGAGGCAGTACAAGAAGATAACGGAAGCGCCAGGCGCTCGGCGCCTCGTGCGATCGTGAGGCGCCGCGGCTGAAGGGCGGGGCGTTGGGCCGACGGTAAAGATAACGCGGCGATGACCTCACGCCACGCTCTTGCCTTTATTCGTAAGCACGGTGTCGTGCTCGAGGCCGCGAAAGGGCCGGTCCCGTCGCTTGCTGAGGTCATCGCTGGAGAGCCAGTTCGGGGTAGCTGGTGGTCTCATCCGAAAAGTCACGAGATCTTCGCGGTGACGCGAGCGATCCGCGACAGCGACGATGTCCTCGTGTGTCGCCTCATCAAGGGCAAGGTCACTTTTGTCCATCGGCGGTTGTGGCCTGCTCTTGTCCGAGCGGCGGGCCGGTTTCCATTGGATCACCTTTCGCAGGTGCGCGAGGTCCACACGAGTTCGGGACGTCAGTGGCAAGATCCCACGGCCGCCTAATACGGACTGGACCCGAGGGCGCCAGTGGATGGACCGCGCCGCGGGTCAGTCCAATGCGTCAGCCGGACTGGCCGAGCCCGGACATGGACGGCGTCATGCCCGGCCGCCCGCAGGACGTCGGCGACTTGCGGCGACAACGCGTTGTCGATCAGAAACCTCATCAGTCCGAGAGGAGCGGCAGTTCCCGCTCTCGAACCGCCTCGGCTGCAAAGCGGAGAGCTTCGGGAATATCGTCTGCTTCGAAGTCGGGGGAGGCCTTCAGAATCTCGGCGGTGGTCATACCGTACCAGGCGTGGATCATCCAGTTGAATCCAATGTCCCCTCATCTTCGCGACGACGTGCCGCCCGCGGCGTCGGCCGCGCTTGCGGGAAGGTGCGCCAGGTGGCTCGCCAGGCTGGCAAAGCTCTTCGGCTGGCTCCAGTGCGCCTGGATGGCCGGTCGCATCTCGGCCGGCATCTTCTGGACTTCGCCGACGATGCGCGTGATGACCCGAGACCGGCGCGATCGTACGACACGACGGTGGTGATGGCGGAGAGGTCCTGCTGCACGCGCGTCCAGTTGATACAGGACGCGCCGACGCCAGACTCGAGGACGACCGCGGGTGAGCCGTGCCCCGTCACGCGCGCGTGGAGACGGGACCCTCCGACATCGATGAGCTCGCCGGGCGGCGGATACCGCCGGCTGTCGCGCCGCACGCCGATGGCCTGATAGAAGAGGCCGAGCGCGAAGACCAGCAAGAGCACGACCGCGATCGCAGCGAGGAAGCCGGCGACGGAGAGGGCCATGGTCACTTCGGCGAGCCGGCCGGCTGAAGCCGGCCCCCACGCGTCAATACGGTAACATCAGACACACGTCGTCTCGTCGTAGGGCCGGACTTCAGTCCGTCCTGTCAGGCGCGACTGAAGTCGCGCGCTACGTCCGAGTCCGTCGCAGGCCGCAAGCCTCAAGGCCCAAGCCTCAAGCCTGATGAGAACTGACCATGAGCATCATCCGCACGACCGTCATCTTTCTTGTCGGCCTCGTTCT
>CAYHSN010000232.1:0-5805 GCA_964359235.1 uncultured Vicinamibacterales bacterium
CGTGCCGCTCGCGCTGGTCGCGACGGGTCTTGCGTCGGCCAGCCCGATTGTCGCGCTCGCGGCGGCGCTGCTCACGCTGGCGGGAAGTTTTGCATGGGAGTATGTGTGGGTGGAGGCTGGGCAGAGTGTGCCGATCTCATGATATTGCTGATTGTCGATTGCCAATTGCTGATTGATAGTGGATTGGCGATTGGCGATTCACGCCCGCTCTGGCGATGGCATGCACCCGGGTGACGGACCAGGCAGTGAAGCTGACATGTGATGCAGGTTCCCTAAATCAGCAATCAGCAATCAGCAATCAGCAATGACGAAGTTACGCTCGCATCCACCTCCGTCTGAGTGGGATGACTTCCTCGACTACGAGTCGACGCGGTGGCCGCGCAAGGAAGGCCGCCGCTATTGGATCATCCCGAGCATCTGCTTCAACTGCGAGGCGGCGTGCGGCGTGCTCGCCTACGTGGACAAGGAGACGCTCGAGGTCCGCAAGATCGAAGGCAACCCCGTGCACCCCGGCAGCCGCGGCCGCACGTGCGCCAAGGGCGTGGCGACGCCGAGCCAGCTCGAGGATCCGGATCGCATTCTGCGGCCGCTGAAGCGCGTCGGCGCGCGCGGCGAGGGCCGCTGGCAGCCGGTCGCGTGGGACGAGGCGCTCGACGACATCGCGGGCCGGATCCGCCGCGCGATCCAGGAGAACCGGCGGCACGAGCTGATGTATCACGTCGGCCGCCCCGGCGAGGACGGCTACGCGACGCGCGTGCTGCAGGCGTGGGGTGTCGACGGCCACAACAGCCACACCAACGTCTGCTCCTCGTCCGCGCGACTGGGACACTTTCTCTGGACCGGCGACGACCGCCCGTCGCCCGACTACGCCAACGCGCGCGCCATCCTGCTGCTCTCGTCGCACCTCGAGGCGGGGCACTACTTCAACCCGCACGCGCAGCGCATCATCGAAGCCCAGTCGCGCGGCGCAACGCTCATCGTCATCGATCCGCGTCTGTCGAACAGCTCGGCGAAGGCCGACCTGTGGCTGCCGGCGTACTCGGGCACGGAAGGCGCGCTGCTGCTCGCCATCGCGCGCTGGCTCCTCGACGAGGAACGGTACGATCGCGAGTTCGTGCGGCGCTGGGTGAACTGGCGCGAGTACCTCGCGGCGATGCGGCCCAATCTGGAGCCGACGTTCGACCAGTTCATTCGCGCGCTGAAGGAGGAGTACGCGCCGTTCACGCCGGAGTACGCCGAGGCCGAGACGGGCGTCCCCGCCGAGCGCATCGTCGAGACCGCGCGCGCGATCGCGAATGCGGGCAACCGCTTCGCCACGCACAGTTGGCGCGCCGCGGCGGCGGGCAACCTCTGGGGCTGGCAGATCACGCGCTGCCTGTACCTGCTGGTCGCGCTCACCGGATCGGTCGGCGCCGAGGGCGGCGTGAACCTGCACCACACGAACAAGTTCGTCCCGGCGCAGCCGAACGCCGCGCCGCCGCCCGCGTTCTGGAACGAGCTGCTCTTCCCGCGCGAGTTCCCCTTGTCCTTCCACGAAATGAGCTACCTGCTGCCCCATTTCCTGAAGGAAGGACGGGGACGGCTCGACGTCTATTTCACCCGCGTGTACAACCCGCTCTGGACGAACCCCGACGGGTTCACGTGGATGGAAGTGCTGCAGGACGAAGCGAAGATCGGACTGCACGTGGCGCTGACGCCGACCTGGAGCGAGACGGCGTGGTTTGCCGATTACATCCTGCCGATGGGGCTCGCGACCGAACGGCACGACACGATGAGCCAGGAAACGCACGCGGCGAGGTGGCTCGGCTTCCGCCAGCCCGTGCTGCGCGTCGCCCGCGAGAAACGCGGCGACGCGGTCGCGAACACGCGCGAAGCGAATCCGGGTGAGGTGTGGGAGGAGAACGAGTTCTGGATCGCGTTGAGCTGGAAGGTCGATCCCGACGGTTCGCTCGGCATCCGCCGCTACTTCGAGTCGCCGTACCGGCCGGGCGAGCCGATCACGGTCGACGAGTACTACCGGTGGATGTTCGAGCATTCCGTGCCGGGCCTGCCGGACGCCGCGGCGCGCGAGGGCTTGACGCCGCTTCAGTACATGCGCAAGTACGGCGTCTTCAACGTGAGTGACGGCGCCTACAGCCGGGAGCACGAGCGGCGGCTCACCGCGGCCGAGCTCGACGGCACGACGCCGGACGCGGCGCGCGGGGTCGTGCTCAAGGACGGGCGCGCGATCGGCGTTCTGGCCGCCGATGCGGCCGTGGCGGGCTTCAACACCCCGTCACGCCAGCTCGAGCTGTACTCGTCCACCCTCGTCGAGTGGGGCTGGCCCGAGCACGCGCTCCCGCGCTACGTGCCGGGGCACGTGCACTGGCGCGAGCTCAAGCGCCAGGAGGGTGAGTTCGATCTGCTGCCGAATTTCCGCCTGCCGACGCTCGTGCACACGCGGTCGGCGGTCAAATGGCTCTACGAGATCTCGCACACCAACCCGCTGTGGATCTCGACCGAGGACGCGCGGCGGCTGGCGGTCGCGACGGGCGATCTCGTGAAGGTCCACACGCGCATCGGCTGGTTCGTGACCCGCGCGTGGGTCACCGAAGCCATCCGGCCGGGCGTGCTGGGCCTCTCGCACCACCTCGGCCGGTGGCGTCTGCACGAAGAGGCGGGTGGTGCGCGAAACGCCTCATCTCTGGTGACAATCTCCCGGGACGAGGCGGGCCGGTACCGGATGCGCCAGCGCCATGGCGCGGCGCCGTTCGAGAGCGCCGATCCGGACTCGGCGCGGGTCTGGTGGAGCGAGGTCGGCGTGCACCAGAACCTCACGTTCCCGGTGCAGCCGGATCCGGTGAGCGGGATGCACTGCTGGCACCAGCGCGTCCGGCTCAAGAAAGCGGGACCGGACGATCGATATGGCGATATCATGGTTGACACGTCGCGCGCCCACGAGGTGTACCTGGAGTGGATGCGCATGACGCGGCCGGCGCCCGGCCCTGGCGGCCTGCGGCGCCCGCTCTGGTTCGATCGCCCCGTGCGGCCCGTACCCGAGGCGTACACACTACCGGATCGGTGACGCGCGCATGAGCAACGGCTTCAGCTTCACGCCTCCGCAGCGCATCTGGGGGCTCGTCGTCGGTACCGCCGTGCTGCAGGGCGCGGTGTGGTTCCTGGTCCACCTCACCCCGGTCATTCCCCATGACATCGGGGTCGGACTGCAGGTCGTCATTCTCTGGACCGCGATCCTGGTCCTCGGGGCAATTGCGAATCGGCGCATCGGCTGGCTGGTGCGCCGGTTGACGCAGCACGAGCACGCGCACCTCACCACGCTCGATCAGGTGGGTCAGCTCGAGATCCAGAACGCCCTGCTGACCCAGCTCGCGCGATCGATCGACGTCGGGCTGGCGTTTCAGTCGCTGGCCCGCCAGATCGCGCGGCTCGTCGAGTGCGACCGGCTGGGCCTGGCCCTGCTGAAGGAGAACGGCCAGGGGTTCCAGACCTACACGGCGCGCGTGACGCAGGAAGAGCGGCGCAACCGGCCGCGGCCGGACATCGAGTTCAGCGTCGATCGGACGCTGCTCGGCGACGTCATCCGCAAGCGCGAGCCTCGCATCGTCAACGATCTCGGCAAGCTCGTGTCGGACTTCCTCGACGCGAACGTCCTGCACTCGGCCGGCTTCAAGTCGGCGCTCGTTCTGCCGCTCATCACGAAAGGCCGCGCGGTGGGCACGATCAACCTCGTGTCGCGCGCGCCCTCGGCGTTCGTCTCGGCGCACGTCGAGTCGCTCAACCCGATCACCGAGATCCTCGCGGTGGCGATTCTGGCGCAGCAGTGGCAGGTGTCGCTCGCCAGGTTCCGGACGATGGAGGCGATGGCCGACGTGACGCTGTCGGTGGCCAACGAGATCAACAGCGCCCTGCAGACGATCATCGGCCAGTGCAACGTGCTCGAGCGCGAGCACCCGGGCGACGCCGGGCTGCAGCGCGACCTCACCACCGTGGTGCACCAGGCGCAGCGGATCTCGGAGCTGCTCGACAAGATGCGCCACGCCACGCAGGACCGGCTCGTCGAGATGGCCGCGCGCGTGAACGAAGTGCAGATCCCCACGAGCCCGGAAGAGATCGCGGACGAAACAAGATAGCGCATCGCGCACGTTCACACCGCATTCGTGGCGCACGCACGAAACCACGAAGCCACGAAGCCACGAAAGGGCTGGGGCGTGTCACGCCGCAAGATGTTCTTCGTGTCTTCGTGCCTTCGTGGCTATCGGTATTCGTGCCTTCGTGGCTTCGTGGCTTCGTGATCTTCGTACGTTGATCGCGGATGCAGCGTGACCCGCGTGACGGGGCTGTAGCCTGAAGCCCGAAGCCGGAAGCCGGAAGCCAAGGATTGACGTCTCAGCTTGTCGGCGCTTCCGGAGGTCCGTTCTCGTAGGGCTTCAATACCGCATAGAGCGTGCTCATGATCGGCGTGGGGAGACCCAGCGCGCGGCCGCGCCGGACGACGGATCCCTGGAGCGCCTCGACCTCGATGCGCTTACCCTGCGAGAGATCGATGAGCAGCGAGGACCGGGTGGCCGGCGGCAGCCCGTGCAGGTAGTCGATGATGCGGTCGATGAGGTCGGCCGCGATCGGCACGCCCTCGCCGCGCGCGATGAGCGCCACCTCCTGCACGGCCGCCAGAAACTGCTCCTTGATGTGCGGGTCGCTCCAGAGCGGGCCCGCAGGCAGCCGCATCGCGCCCGTGAACCCGGCAAACGGCGCCAGGTAGATGAACTTCTCCCAGAGCGGCACGCGCGCGTCGGGCACGGCCTCGACCTGGATGTCGGCCTGGGTGAGCGCCTCGTCGATGAGCTGCACGCGCTCGGAGAGCTTCGGCAGATCGCCGAACACTTCGCCGAAGACAATGCGCCGGTGCGTGCCGGTGTGCACGATGAGGCCGGGCCGCGCGAGCGTCGTGGCCACGTAGGTCGCTCCCCCGAGCACGGCCGCCTTTCCCACCGTCTCGGCCACCTCGTCGATGCTGTCCACGCCGTTCTGCAGCGTGAGAACGACCGACTCGTCGCCCATCATCGGGGCGAGCATCGCAAGCGCCGTCCGGTTGTCGTAGGTCTTCACCGCGAGGATCACGACGTCCACGCGGCCGACTTTGACCGGATCCTCTTCGGCGTGGACTGGGACGGTGAAGTCACCGAGCGAGCTGCGCACCTCGAGGCCCTGATCGCGCATGGCCCGGAGGTGCGCGCCGCGGGCGAGGAAGGTGACGCGCTGGCCCGCGCGGACCAGCTTCGCGCCGTAGTAGCCGCCGACGGCGCCGGAACCCAGGATGGCGAAGTGCATGAGAGAACCTTGAAGGCACGAGGAATGAGGAACGAGGAACGAGTGGCCTCACGGCGTCCCCGAACCGCACGGATTCGTTACAACTCGTTCCTCGTCACTCGTTCCTCATTCCTCGTTCCTCGTGCCTCGTTCCTCGTTCCTCGTTCCTCGTGCCTCGTTCCTCATTCCTCATTCCTCGTTCCTCGCTCCTCGTTCCTTCCTCGTCCAATACCAATACGCCGGCAGCCCCAGGGCGAGCAACCCCAGCCCCGCCAGCGACTCCATCGGCCGTTCGACGAGCGTGTTCAGCACGAACGCGATCGACCCGAGCACGAAGAGCAGCGGCACGAGCGGGTAGCCCCACACGCGGTACGGCCGCTCGCGATCCGGCATGAGCGCGCGCAGGCGGAACACCGCGAGGCCGCCCGCGACGTTGAACAGGATCGACGCGAACATCACGTAGGTGAAGAGCTGCTCGTAGGTGCCCGAGAGCGCGAG
>CAYHSN010000233.1:0-5800 GCA_964359235.1 uncultured Vicinamibacterales bacterium
GGCCGCAGGGTCGTGCCGTCAAACGCGATGCGCATGCCCTTCCTCGGCCGCCAGCGCCGCCACCGCGGTCGCGAGCCCGAATGTGATCCAGATGGCCAGGTACGTCGGCGTGAACGTCCAGAACGAGTCGAGCAGGCCGTGGACGAGGATCGCGGCCACCGCGGCGGCGATCCCGACGTAGAGCGGCTCGATCCGGTCGTCGAGACGAGGCCGGATCCGCCAGAGACTCGCGACCAGCCGCCAGAGCAGCCAGAAGAACACCGCGCCGCCCGCCAGTCCGGCGCCGACGGTGTGCTCGATGTACATGTTGTTCGAGTGCACGCGGTCGTCGGCCTGCGGCAGATGACCGTAGCGGCCGTAGAGCAGGCGGAAGTTGTCGAAGCCCACGCCGACGACCGGACGGGCGGCGATCATGACCGCCGCAATCCGCCACAACGCGAGGCGCCCGACGCGCACCTTCGGTGCGGGCAGCGCCAGCAGGGTGTCGTCGCGCGGCGCGGACGCGGCGGCGTCATTGCTCGTGATCGTCACGTCGGTCGCAACCGTCGCCGCGCCCTGGACGCTGAACCACAGCCGGCCTTCCTGCGTCACGTCCCACGCGAGCCGGTAGCGGCCCGGCCATGCTGGCGCCTTGACCCCCGCGCGCACCGTCACCGACTCGCCGGGCGCGATGGTCTGTGGCAGCGGCGATCGCAGGCCGTCGTACTCGACGACACGGTCGCCGGAGGCGTTGAGCCAGTGATAGCTGAGCCGAAACGGCGCGTCTCCGCCGCCCTCCCACGTGATGCGACCGGCGTTCCGCAGCGTGACGCCGACCGTCGACAGTTCGCCGGCGCCGAGCTCGAGCCGGGCCGGTACGCGGTACTCCGCGCGATACCAGTCTTCGTCGCCGGACGAGGTCAGGCGCAGCCACAGCGCCTGAGCCGGGGCGGTGACGGCGACGGCGGCGACGACAGCGGCGGCGAGGGCCGCCACGGCACGCGTCGCCGGCGCGCGGCCCCGGCGCAGCCACAGCGCGCCGCCCGCGACGAGGAGCGAGCACCCCATGGTCATCAGGCCCGCGCGGGTGAGCGTCAACGCGATCGCCTCGGCGATCGCCAGAAGACCGGCGAACAGGATCGCCGCCGTCATGCGGCGCTTCCGATCGACGGCGAGCACGAGGAGACCCAGCCCGAGCGCGAACACGATCTCGAGGTACATCGCCGTGATGGTCGGGTACCACAGCGTCGACGCGATGCGGAGCTGGCCGCCCACGAAGTGGCGCTGGTCGCGGAACTGGCGCAGCCACACGACCACCGGATCGATCTCGAGCCGCTCCAGCAAGCCGATCGTTCCGACGACGATGCCGCTCGACACGGCGAGCGTCATGAGCGAGGCGACGCGCCCGCGCGTCGTGGCCGCGTTGACCGTCATGACGAACACGCACAGGCCTGCGACGAAGCGAGCGACTGACTTGACGGCGTTGGCCCGATCGGTCGGCGCCGCGAGCGCCGACACGATCAGCACGGCCAGCAGGGCGAGCGCCGGCGCCGTCAACGGCGAGGTCCACGGCGGCCGTCGTCGCGCCAGCAGCAGCGCGACGGTCCATGCCGCGAGGCCGAGCGCGAGCGTCGCCTCGACGTTCGACAGCGCCTGCCCAAAGAGCACGAGCGCCGGCGCCATCCGCTGGAACGGCAACACGAGCAGCAACGCCGCGCAGGCCAGCCACGCGGTCCGATCGGCTAATGCCGATCGGGCAGGCGACACGAGCGCCACGGTGGCCGGGTCGGAGACTGACGACACCACGATGCGTCCGATCAACCAAGAACCTTGCCACGTTGCCGCGACGCGTCCGCGAGGGGACGGGCGCAGGCGGACCGGTGAGGGGCACGCGTCGTGCAAAACGATCCGCCAGAAACCCGCGGCAAACGGGCGGATCAACCGATCGAGACGCGGCCGCCGCGCGAACGACGGCGCGCGGCGCGAGGAGCTCGAGCGCGGGCGCGCGGCCGCGGGCGGGCAGCGCCTTACGGTTCCTGAAAACTCTTGCGCTTCTCGTAAGGCACAGCGCGGCTGAGCCCCAACCGAATGGGGATGGCTCATCCGCGCTAGCGGCGGGCCGCGAGGCCCGCCGATTCTAGTAGGACAAACGCGTCCCGACGGCTTCGTGTCAGAAAGACGAATTCTCAGGCGTTTGTTCTACAGGGACCGAATCCACGCTGATGACCACGTCCCGCTTGATCGGCTACAAGGCGCTCGCCGACCTGGTGGGGAAGCTGAGTCTCTTCCTGATCGTCGTGCAATCAGCGCGCGTGCTGCCGGTCTCGACGTTCGGGCTGCTCTGGCTGGCCGTCACGCTCGGCTGGATCCTGTCGGTCGCAAGCGACTTCGGCGCGCAGTTGCACGTCGCGCGCGCGGTGGCCAGGCGCCCGCACCAGGCCGGCGCCATCGTCCGCCCCTGGTTTCGCCTGCGCCTGGTCTCGACCGTCGCGGCCCTCGGCGTCGCAATGCCGATCACGATCGGGCTGGCGCCTCGCGCCGAGGCGCCCGCGTTCTTCGCGGTCGTGCTGGCCCAGCTCGTCTCGGCGCTCGTCGAGTTCGTCAACCACTACTATCGCGGACTGTCGCGCACCGAGATCGAATCGTCGCTCACGATCGCGCATCGGCTGACCAGCCTTGCCGCGACGCTCGTGGTCCTCGCGCTCGCGCCGTCGCTCGGCGCGCTGGCCGTCGCGCTGCTCGTCCCCGCGGCGGCGACGCTCGGCGTGAGCCTCGCGCTTGCAGCGCGCGTCGGCGCTCGCGGCCACGCGCGCGCCGACGTGTCACCGATACGTCCTGACCGCTCGCTCGCCGGCGAGTTCAGGCGCGAGGTCGCGCCGATCGGGCTGGGCATCCTGCTCTCGGCGCTCTACTTCCGCGTGGACGTCTTCCTCGTCCAGGCCTGGGTCGGTATGGAAGCCGTCGGGCGCTACAACGCGGTGTTTCGGCTGGCCGACGCGCTCCGCCTCTTCCCTGCGGCGGTGCTGGCGGTCGTGTTCCCGGCGCTCTGCCGCGCCCGCGACATGGGGCCGCTCGGGCGTGTGGCGGCCGGCCTTGCCGGCGCGGGCGGCCTCGCGGCTGCCGCCGCGTGGGCGCTGGCCCCGTGGATGGTGGGGACGTTCTACGGGCCGGCGTACGTCGAGGCCGTGCCGGCGTTCCGCGTGCTGCTGCTGTCGGTCCCGTTCTTCTTTCTCAACTATGCGCTGACCCATCAGCTCATCGGGTGGGACGGCGAGCGCGCGTACGCCTGGCTGTGCGGAGCGGCCCTCATGGCCAATCTGGCCGGCAACGCGCTACTCGTCCCGCGCCTCGGCATCAACGGGGCGGCGTGGGCGACGCTGGCGACGGAGCTCGTCGTGACGACGGGATGTCTCGTGGGCCTCGCCGCGGCGCGGACGCGGCGAACCGGCCTCGAGACGCCCGTGCCGGTCGCGTCCTGACAGAGACGCATGCTGCATCGCTCGTTCGATCGCCCGACGCCGCACGAACGCGCCATCCTCCGGACGGTCGTGTACGCGTCGCTCTTCGACTATCCCTTGACCGCGCGGCAGGTGCGCGAGAGCCTGATCGGCGCCGCGCTCGACGAGGACGCGATCGTGGCGTGCTGGCGGACCAGTCCGTGGCTGCAGGCGGTCGTGGAGTGCCGCGATGGCTGGTTCTTCCCGCGCGGCTGCGCCGGGTTCCTCGAGATCCGGCGGCGCCGCGAGACGGCCAGCCGCGCGCTGATCGCGCGGCAGCGCCGGCTCATCCGGCTGATCGGCTGCCTGCCGTTCACGCGACTCGTGGCGCTGTCGGGCAGCGCGGCGCACCTCAATGCCGAGGCTGACGGCGATCTGGATCTCTTCATCGTGACGCGCGGCGCCCGCGTCTGGAGCGTCACGCTCACGATCGTCGCGCTCGCCAGGCTCGCACGCCGGCGTGCGCTCGTGTGCGCCAACTACGTCATGAGCGATCGCGATCTCCGGGTGGACGAGCAGGACCTGTTCAGCGCGAACCAGATCATCCACCTGCGCCCCATCGTGGGCGGCGAGGGCTTTCCGCGGTTCGCCGCTGCGAACCCGTGCGTGGGGCGTCACTATCCGGGGTTCGTCGCGGGCGCGGCCGAGGTGCCGGGCCTGCAGCCCGGACGCGCGGCGCGCGCGCTGAAGCGCGCGATCGAGGTAGGCTTGTCGCTCGGGGACGCGCAGGCCTACGAAGCGACCTGCCGGTTCGTGTATGGCCGGCACCTGCGCGCCCGCGCGCACCGCTGGCGGTCACCCGAGCAGGTCCGCCTGGCGCTCGACCGCTTGAAGCTTCACACGCACAGCCATCGGCGGGCGATTCTGGAGCGGTTCGAGCGCGAGGCTGCCTGCGCCGAGGCCGCGGCGACGGTCGTGGCGCGCGCCGGTCGCGCCGGGCCTCTTGGCGCGGCGAGAGA
This sequence comes from uncultured Vicinamibacterales bacterium, assembly GCA_964359235.1. GTDB lineage: Bacteria > Acidobacteriota > Vicinamibacteria > Vicinamibacterales > JAHECP01 > CAYHSN01. The sequence goes on from CAYHSN010000233.1 coordinate 4,436, forward strand.
ATTTGAGAGGAACTCCGACAGAGGCTGCGCCGCCTCGAGGTCGTCCAGCGCAACGCGGCTCATCCTACAATAGGCAACCAGCGCGTGCTGGAGTTGATGGCCGAGGGGTTCAAGGTGACGAACCGCCGGAACATCGCCGGCGTCAACGCCACGTGGGGCCCGAACCCCACGGCCAATGCCACGTTCGGGAAGCCGACGTCCGCGGAGGCGCCGAGGCAGTTCCAGTTGGCGATGCGGTTCACCTTCTGACCGGCCGAGCGGCAAGACGTCGGGTGTCGCGCGTCGGTCCCGTGCTTTCGCAACGGAGGTCAACGTGGTCATCGTGGAGTCCTACCCGGTGGCGGTGGCAATGTGCGTGGTCACGATGTTGTGCTGGGGTTCGTGGGCGAACACCCAGAAGCTGACGCAACGTCAGTGGCCGTTCCAGCTCTTCTACTGGGACTACGCCATCGGCGTGCTGCTCCTCTCGGTGATCCTCGCAATGACGATGGGGAGCTTGGGGTCGGCCGGTCGTCCGTTCCTGGCCGACCTGGTCCAGGGCGAGCCCGGCGTCCTGTTGTCAGCGTTCTTTGGCGGCGTCATCTTCAACCTCGCCAACATCCTGCTGGTGGCCGCGATCGACATCGCCGGCATGGCCGTGGCCTTTCCGGTTGGCGTGGGCCTGGCGCTGGTGATGGGGGTCGTGGTCAACTACCTCGCCACGCCGATCGGCAACCCGGTCGTCCTGTCGGCCGGTGTGGCCGCGGTTGTCCTGGCGATCGTCATCGACGCGTTCGCGTACCGCTCGCTGCCCTCGGCTAGCAAGCGAACGAGCCAGCGAGGCGTGCTGCTCGCGATCGTGGCCGGGGTGATCATGGGTCTCTTCTACCGGTTCGTCGCCGCATCGATGGCGTCGGACTTCGTCCACCCCGAGCCGGGCAGGCTCGGTCCCTACTCGGCGCTCGTCGTGTTCGCCGTGGGCCTGTTCCTGTCCTCGTTCCTCTGGAACAGCCTGGTCATGGCGAGGCCTTTCGTCGGGCCGCCGGTGGGCTTCCGCAACTACTTCATCGACGGCGACACGAGGCTGCACGCGATCGGCCTGATGGGCGGCGCCATCTGGGGCGTGGGGATGGCCTTCAGCATCATCGCCGCCGGTGCTGCGGGATTCGCGATTTCCTACGGTCTCGGACAGGGAGCGGCGATGGTGGCCGCCCTGTGGGGCGTCCTCATCTGGCGTGAGTTCGACGCAGCGTCGCCGGCCACGAAGCGCTGGCTGGACGTGATGTTCGGCTGCTACCTGGTCGGGCTCGTCCTGATCATCGTTGCCCGCTGATGAAGCCAATCGTCGTGGTGGGAAGCGTCAACACCGACATGACTGTCAAGGTG
>CAYHSN010000234.1:0-5790 GCA_964359235.1 uncultured Vicinamibacterales bacterium
GCGGCGGATGTTGTCAAACACCCGGCGCTGGGCGCTCGGCGCGCGCGGACCCGGGCCGGCTGAAGCCGGCCCCTACGACAGGCCCTGAGCACCGTCACCCATCCGTCTCTTGCTTGATGCTGTACTGCTCGAGCTTCTTGTACAGATTGCTGCGGGGCGTGCCGATCGCCTCGGCGGTCTTCGAGATGTTCCAGCCGTGTTCACGCAGCCGCTCGACGAGAAAGGCGCGCTCGGCCGACTCCTTGAATCCCCGCAGCGTTCCGGGCTTCTCCCGTTCATTATCGGGCCCCGTCTGGCGCGCGTCAAGGCGCACGGCTTCGCGCACGTCCGCGACATCGATCGTGTCGCGCGGCGTCATGATGAGCAGCCGCTCGATCGTGTTCCTCAGCTCGCGCACGTTGCCCTTCCACCACGCCCTCTGCAGGTGCTCGATCGCGCCGGGCAGGAACCGCGCGGGCCGCCGGTTGTTGTCGCGGCTGAAGAGATCGGTGAAGTGCCGCACCAGCGCCGGAATGTCCTCGGCACGCTCGCGCAGCGGCGGCACCCGAATGGGAATGACGCTCAGGCGGAAGTACAGATCCTCGCGGAAGTGGCCCTTCTCGATCTCCTGATCGAGGTCCTTGTTGGTCGCGGCGATGACGCGCACATCCACCTTGATCGTGCGCGCCGACCCGATGCGCTCGACCTCGCCTTCCTGGAGCACGCGCAGCACCTTGGCCTGCGTCTTCGGGCTCATGTCGCCCACTTCGTCCAGGAAGATCGTCCCGCGGTCGGCCTGTTCGAATTTGCCGATCTGTTTCTCGGTCGCGCCCGTGAACGATCCCTTCTCGTGGCCGAACAGCTCCGACTCGATCAGATCTTCGGGGATCGCCGCGCAGTTGACCTGCACGAAGCGCTCGCGGCTGCGCAGGCTGTTGCGATGGATCGCGCGCGCGACCAGCTCCTTGCCGACGCCGCTCTCGCCCACGAGCAGCACGGTCGCGCTCGTGGGCGCGGCGCGGCGCACGGCGTCCAGCGCCTGCTTCAGCCCGCTGCTCTCGCCGACGAGCTGATGCCGCAGCTCCTCGGCGCGCCGGAGCGTGCGGTTCTCGTCGCGCAACTGGCCCTGCGCCAGCGCGTTTCTCGCTTCGAGGAGCACGCGCGCCTCGGCGAGCGGCTTCTCGATGAAGGTGAACGCGCCGAGCTTGGTCGCCTCGACGGCCGTCTGGATGGTGCCGTGACCCGAGATGATGATGACGGGCAGCGTCTCCCGGATCCCGCGGATCCGGCTGAGCGCCTCGAGTCCGTCCATGCCCGGCATCTTGACGTCGAGGAAGACGAGGTCGGGCGACTCCTTCTCGATGAGGCCGAGGCCGTCCTGGGCCGTCGGCGCCAGCAGGACCTCGTACCCTTCGTAGGCCAGGGTCATCCGCAGCGACTCGCGGATGTCCGGTTCATCGTCGATGACGAGGATGCGGGCCTTCATCGGGACTCGTCGACCGTGACGGCGATGAGATCGCGCTGGCCGGGAACGGGATTGTAGATGTAGAGCGCCAGCGCGTCGCCGGGGCGCGAGGCCGCGAGGATGCGCTCGAACTCGGCCGCCGAGCGGACGGGACGGCGATTGATCTCCACGATGACGAAGCCGCGGCGGATATCGGCGCCGGCCGCGGCGCCAGCCGGGTCGACCCGCGACACCACGACGCCGCGCACGGTGTCGGGGATGCCGAACCGGCGGATGAACGAGCCGTCCAGATCGCGCACGGACAGCCCGATGGACGGACGTCCGTGCGGCACGGGCGTCCCGCCAACCGGCCGGCTCAGCCCACCGCCGTTCTGCGTGGCGGCCTCCGTAGACGGCCGCTCGGCCAGCTTGACGAGCACGAGCCGCTCGCGGCCGTCGCGCAGCACGCGGAGCCTCGCGACCGTGCCCGGCTCGCGCCGCGCGATCTCGCGGATCAGCTCGTCGTTGGTCGCCACGTCCTGGTCGTCGACCGAGAGAATCAGGTCGTAGATCCGCAGCCCCGCGCGTTCGCCCGGGGCCCCTTCCGACACGTTCAGCACGAGCGCGCCCATCATCGTGGGCAGCTTGAGCGATCGTTGCAGATCGGGCGTGACGTCGACGAGGGTGACGCCGAGGTAGCCGCGCGACACCCGGCCCCGAGTCTTGAGCTGCGGCAGCACGGCCACGGCCTGGTTGATCGGGATCGCGAACCCGATGCTGTTGGCCCGCGAGCTGATCGCCGAGTTGATGCCGATGACCTCGCCGCGCGTGTTGAGGAGCGGACCGCCGGAGTTGCCGAAGTTGATGGCCGCGTCGGTCTGGATGTAATCGTCCAGACTCGGATCGAAGAGCTTGCGCCCGATGAAGCTCACCACCCCCACGGTCACCGAGTGCACGTAGCCGAGCGGGTTGCCGATCGCGCAGACCCACTCGCCGACGCGCAGCTCGTCGGAGTCGCCGAGCGGCGCCACCGGCAGCGGCTCGCTCGCCGCGACCTTGAGGAGCGCCACGTCGATCGCGGGGTCCGTGCCGACGACTTCCGCGCGAAACACGCGCCGGTCGGCGAGCGTCACCGTGATGCGCTCGGCCTCTTCGATGACATGGAAGTTCGTGAAGATGTAGCCCGCCGGATCGATGATGAAGCCGCTGCCCGATCCAGGCTGCGGCGCGCGCGGACCGTCTTCATCAGATTCACCAGGGTGCTGATCGGATGGCGGCCGCCTGAACCGCCGCGGCGGGATCTGGTCTTCAGGTCGTGCCGTCGCCGTGTCGATATTCACCACCGCATCGTCGATCCGCGTCGCGATGTCGGCGAAGTCGACCCCGCCGGGAATGGCGACGCTGGGCACCGCGCCGCGATCCAGCGCACGGGAGGCGAGCGGGGCGGGCCGCGCGACGGCCGCCGGCGCCGGCCCGGGCACGAGCGACCCTGCGAGCGACAGCCCCAGCAGGAACGTGACCCCTGAGGTCAGGACGATGACGATGGCGATGAAGCGGCGTGACATCGTTGAGTCACTTCATTATAAGGTGTCTGAAGGCCTCTTCATCCAGCGTCGCGACGCCCAGTTCACGCGCTTTCTCGAGTTTGCTTCCCGCTTCGGCGCCCACGACGAGGTGCGTGGTCTTCCGGCCCACCGACGAAGCGACCTTGCCGCCGAGCGCCTCAATCGCACGCGCCGCAGCGTCGCGCGACATGGACGACAGCGTGCCCGTGATCACGAACGTCTGACCGGCGAGGGGCCCCACCGCGGGCGCGGCGGTCCCGCCGGCCCCGGCCATCGCGACGCCGGCCGCGGCGAGCCGCTCGACGAGCGCGCGGTTTCGCGGGTCGTCGAGAAACGCTCGCAGCGAACGTGCGACGACCGGGCCGACGTCCGGCACGGTCTCAAGCGCCTCGACCCGCGCGGCCCGCAGGGCCTCCATGCTGCCGAAGGCGCTGGCCAGCGCCTGCGCGCCGCGCTCGCCCACGTGACGAATGCCGATCGCGTAGAGCACCCGCCAGAACTCGACGGTCCGGCTCTGCTCGATCTCCACGACCAGATTCGCCGCCGACTTCTTCCCCATGCGATCGAGAGCCGCCAGCGTGGGCGCGTTGAGACCGTACAGATCCGCGTAGTCGCGCACGAGCCCGCGATCCACGAGCTGGTTCACGAGCGACTCGCCCAGGCCTTCGATGTTCATCGCACGCCGCGAGGCGAAGTGCAGCAGGCCGCGGCAAAGCTTCGCGGGGCACGACGAGTTCTCGCACCGCCACACGACCTCGTCGTCCGGCTTCTGCAAGGCGCTCCCGCACGCCGGGCATTCGCCGGGCATCGTCCATGGCCGGCTGTCCGGCGCGCGCGCGCTGCCGATGGCCTTGACGATCTTCGGGATGACGTCGCCGCCCTTCTCGATGAGGACGAGGTCGCCTTCGCGGATGTCCTTCCGGGCGATTTCCTGCTCGTTGTGCAGCGTCGCGAGCTGGATCGTCGAGCCGCTCAGCCGTACCGGCTCGAGGACCGCGTACGGCGTCACGGCGCCGGTGCGGCCCACGTTGACCTCGATCCGCAGGAGCTTCGTGGTCGCCTGCTGCGCGGGAAACTTGAAGGCCAGCGCCCAGCGCGGGAACTTCGCGGTCGAGCCCAGCCGCTCCCGCTCGGCGAGATCGTCCACCTTGATGACCACGCCGTCGGTGTCGAAGTCGAGCGTCTGCCGGCGCTCCTCCCATTCACGGCAGAACTCGACAAGCGCCTCGACCCCGCGGCAGACGCGCCAGTCCCGCTGCACCGGCAGGCGCCAACGGGCGAGCTGCGCCAGGGCTTCGGCGTGACGGCCGGGGGCCGGTGCCGCGGCGCCGGGCGCCAGCACCTGATAGGCGAACGCGCCCAGGCCCCGTTTCGCCACCGCCGCCGGATCCAGATTGCGCATGGCCCCGGCGGCGGCGTTACGAGGGTTCGCGAAGATGGGCTCTTCGGTGTCCTCGCGCTCACGGTTGATGCGCTCGAACGCCTGGCGCGGCAAATAGATCTCGCCGCGCACCTCCACGCGCCCGGCTGGCGCGTCGCGAAGACTCAGCGGAATCGCCCGGATCACGCGGACGTTCGACGTCACGTCCTCGCCGCGCAGGCCGTCGCCACGCGTCACGCCGCGCACCAGCAGTCCGTGTTCGTAGGTCAGCGCGATGCTGAGGCCGTCGATCTTGAGCTCGGCGACGTACCCGGCCGGCGCGTCTCCGGCGCCCAGGCCCCTGCGCACCCGCTCATCGAACGCGCGCAGCTCCTCCTCGCTGTACGCGTTGTCGAGGCTCAGCATCGGCGCGGCGTGCTCGACCGTGGCAAAGCCGGCGACCGGACGGCCTCCGACGCGCCGGGTCGGCGAGTCCGGCGTGACGAGCTCCGGATGCTCGCGCTCCAGCGCCACGAGCTCCTTCATCAGCGCGTCGAACTCGGCGTCGGAGATCTCCGGATCGTTGAGGACGTAGTACCGCTCTTCGTGGTGGCGGATCAACTGGCGAAGCTCGAAGAGTCGGTCGATGACGGACACGAGCAAGGGACGAGGAACGAGGAACGAGTAGGGGCCGAGCTTGCTCGGCCCGGAGACCTCAGCAGCGACCAAGTAGGGGCCGAGCTTGCCTGCCCTGAGCGGCGTCGAAGGGCCTGCCCCGAAGCCGGGTCGAGGGGCTCGGCCCGATCTCAGCGAACCTCGCTCGCCAGCACGCGCGCCGCGGCCTGCTCGAACTCCCGAAATGCGCTCGCGCCGAACAGCACGAACACCACCCGCTTCAGGCTCGTCGGCGTCTGCGCGTGCGCGCGAACGGCGCCCAGCATGATCTCGGCGCACTCGGCCAGGGGGAATCCCCCGACGCCGGTGCCCAGCGCTGGAAACGCGATCGTCTCGAACCGCCGTGCGTCCGCGGCGAGCAGCGCCGTCCGTGTCGCGCGCCCGATCAGCCGCGCGTCGGTCTGCAGGTCCTGCCCCATCACGGCCGCGTGAATGACATGCCGCGCCGGCAGCCGCCCGGCTGCCGTGACCACCGACTCCCCTGGCCTGACGGGTCCCTGCGCCATCGCATCGCGCTCGATCTCGTCGCCGCCTTTCGCCTTGATCGCTCCCGCCACACCCGCGCCCATCCAGAAACGGTCGTTCGCGGCGTTCACGATGGCGTCGACGGCCTGCGCGGTGATGTCGCCTTCGACGATCTCGACGGCGAGGGGACCGAGGGTGACTGCTGACATGTCGATCGGGCGATCGGGCGACGTCACGAAGCTTCGCCTCAAACCGAGGAGTCACCTTGAAGCGTCGTTGAGCGCGAAGCTTCGCTACTAGCC
>CAYHSN010000235.1:0-5789 GCA_964359235.1 uncultured Vicinamibacterales bacterium
CGCTGACCGAGGCGCTGGCGCTCGAGCTCGCGTCAGACCACATCCTCGTGAACGCCGTCGCGCCCGGTCCCATCCTCGCGCCCGACGGGCTCGACGCAACAGAGGCCGCAGAGGTTGTGAAGGGCACACCGCTCGGCCGCTGGGGCGGCGAAGCCGAGATCGTGAAGGCCGTGATGCTGCTCGTCGAGACCGACTTCATCACGGGTGAGACGATCAGAGTGGACGGAGGGCGGCATCTGCTCTGAGAACCTTGAGCCTTGAGTCTTGGGCCTTGAGCCTTGGAACGTAGGGCCGGACTTCAGTCCGGCCATTCGTGGCGCAACTGAAGTTGCGCCCTACGCGAGCCACGAAGCCACGAAGGCACGAAGGGCCACGAAGGCCCGAAGCCACGAAGGCACGAAGACTGGGAGGCCGGCCAACCCGCTGGCCGATCTGGTCAAGAAACGCCCCGGTCAGCCCTGAACCGGCGGCGAACGAAGTTCCCGCGCGAGTAGGGCATTCCCAACGGTCTCCACCCAGATGTTCAGGCCTGCAACCCGTTGCCACAGTACGGGTTGGGTGCGCTCAGTCTCGGCCACGAACGGACAACCGCTGGAAACCCAGTTCCCACCACGCCGCCACCGAAGGCGGTTTGACCCACGGCGCGATCCTTGCTGGTTTCACCAAAGCCTCAGCGTTCGCCGAAGGAGAACAGCCGTCGCCGACAGCCCGAACGTTCTTCCCGGAGGGGGCCATGAGTCGCGTCTCTCCCCAGCGCACCGCCCTCGTCTGCCTTTGCCTTATCTTCCTGACCCCGTTCCTGCTGCGCGCCGCACCGCAGACGCGCGTGATCTTCGGCCCCGAGCGCTCCGCGCGCGCGACCGGTGGCCCGGCTGATGAGAGTCGCGAGTTCACAGTTCCCACAAACGGTGCCGCGCCTTTCGTGCTCGAGGTCGTGAACGGCGATCCGGCAAGCGGCAGAGACCGCGTGACGTCAGCGTGGATCACGATCGACGGCCACGAAATCGTGGGGCCCTCGGGTTCACCAAGGCGATCGGTACGCTTCACGCGACGCTCGACCTTCGCCCAGGACCGCACCGTGTGTCCGTGCGTGTGGCTGGAAAGCCGGGCACGTCGCTGAGCGTCAGGCTCTGGTGCACCATTCGCCTGCCCGATCTCGGCAGCCCACGTACGGGCCACACCGCGACAGTGCTCTCAGACGGTCGAGTCGTGTTTGCGGGGGGCCGCGGTCCGCACGGACCGCAAGGGACGCTCGAGGTCTTCGATCCCCGGTCGCGGTCGATCGACGTGGTCGCAGGAGGCTTCATCCTCCCGCGCGCCGATCATTCCGCGACGCTCATGCCTGACGGACGGCTCCTGTTCGCCCACGGGTCGGACAGCGGCGGACCGCTGTCGAGCATCGAGGTGTGCGATGCGCCCGGCGTGAGCTGCGCCCCGATCGCCACGGACAGCGCGGCTCGAGCGATGCACACGGCTACGCTCGGCGGCGACGGACGCGTGTTGCTGCTCGGAGGGACAGGCACGACCTCGCCCCTGGCCTCAGAGGTGTTCGATCCGAGACCGGATCCCCTTTCCGATGCCACGTACGACACCCGGTCTGGGCGGTTCGGACCGGCGACCCTGACCCTCGCGCAGGAACGGTCCGGGCACACCGCGACACTCCTGCCCGACGGCCAGATTCTCGTCGTCGGAGGCGCTAGCGACGGTCGCGAGCTGGCGTCCGCCGAGTTGATCGATCCGACCACAGGCATGTCGGTGCTGCTCCGCTCGCGCCTCTCGACACCGAGGGCGCGCCATTCGGCCACCCTGCTCCCGAACGGCATGGTGCTCATCGCCGGCGGCGTGAGCCGAGGCGCCGTCCTGCGCACCCTCGAGGTGTACGACCCGTGGCGCCGGTCCATCACGCGGTTGCCTGCCCGGCTGCGAGTGGCGCGCGCCGGACACACGGCGACGCTCCTGCCCGGGGGCGACATCCTCGTCGCCGGCGGCGAGAACGAGCGCGGGATTCTCTCTGATACCGAGTTGCTGGACGCGGTGCCATGGGACTTCGCCCCGCCTGTCGTGAAGGAGACCGTGCCCGCCAACGGCGCGGTGGACGTAGACCGCGGGAGTCTCGTGTCGGTGCGTTTCAGCGAGCCGATCGACCCGGCCTCGCTGTCGCCCCTCAGGGTTCGGCTCGAAGCGGCCGGCGTGATGATCCCGGGCGAAGCGGGCATCGGCACCGACGGCCTGCAGATGTTCTTCGCGCCTCAGGCTCCGCTGGCGCCCGGCACCGAACACCGCCTGACGCTGGTTGGCCTTCGCGATCTCGCCGGCCGGCGCCTGGTTGCCACGACCGTTCGATTCACGACGGTCTTCGCGCCTGAGATCCTCTCGTTCGAGCCCACGCATGGTCCAGCCGGTACCCCGGTGGCCATCACCGGCCGCCACTTCGACGCGGCGCACCCAGAGCTGAATCTGGTGTGGGTCGGTGGCGTGCTCGTGGATCCCACCGCGGTCGCGTCCGACAGCCTTCGGATGGTCGTTCCGCCGACTGTGGCCGCCGGGGCCGCGCCGATCGTGATCCGCACCCGCGGTGGAAGTGTGTCCAGCGCCAGCACCTTTCTGGTCGAGCGCGAGGGACCTGCGCCGCATCTCCTCACGCTGTCCCCGGGCGCCGCATCCATCGCCACAGGAGACCGCCAGTCGTTCTCGGCGACGCTCACGTACGTCGACGGCACTACCGCCGACGTGACGACGACCGCGTCCTGGGGCACGAGTGCCGCGTCGGTTGCCACCATTGCGGCCGACGGCACCGCGACGGGCACCGGCGAGGGCCAGACGACGATCACCGCGGCGGCCGGCGGCCTGCAGGCGACGGCCCTGCTGCAGGTCGCCGAGGGCCGGCCGATCCCGCTCGATCCGAGGCTCATCGCGCCGCCGATCGATCGGACCGTCGCCACCGTGCTCGTCGACTCGACGGCGTTTCTCTATTCGGGCGCATCGCCCGTCCAGACCGGCGTGGCGTCTGGCACGATCGAGCGCCGGCGCGCTGCGGTCATTCGCGGGCGCGTGCTGACTCGCGATGGCGCGCCGCTCCACGGCGTCACCATCGTGATTCGCGACCATCCCGAGTTGGGCGCCACGCTCAGCCGCTTCGACGGCGCGTTCGATCTCGTGGTTAACGGCGGCGGCTACCTGACGGTGCACTACGAGAAGGCTGGCCCCCTGCCGGCCTACCGCCAGCTCGACGTGCCGTGGGAAAACTTCGTCTCGGCGCCCGACGTAGCGCTGGTCCCGGTCGACTCGAGCGTGACAGCCGTCGACCTGGCAACCGCCGTGACCACCCAGGTGGTGCAAGGGCCGCCCGTCACGGACGAGGACGGCACGCGCCGCGCGACGCTCGTCTTCTCTCCGGGCACGAAGGGGTCACTCGTGCTGCCCGACGGCACCACGCAGCCGGCCCCAACACTATCGGTGCGCGCCACCGAATACACCGTCGGCTCGACCGGGCCGAAGGCGATGCCCGCCGCGCTGCCGCCGTCGAGCGGGTACACGTACGCCGTCGAGTTCACCGCGGATCAGGCCCTCGCGGCCGGCGCGAAACAGGTGCGCTTCTCGCAGCCCATCGCGTGGTACGTGGACAACTTCCTGCATTTCACGGTGGGCGGCGTCGTGCCCGTGGGCACGTTCGATCCCGACAAGCAGGCGTGGGTGCCGGCCGACAACGGCCGCGTGGTGGGCGTGCTCGCCGAATCGGGCGGACGCGCCGAAGTGGACGTGGATGGCAGCGGCTTGCCGGCCGGCACATCCGCGCTCGCGGCGCTCGGCATCACGGACGAGGAGCGCCAGCGGATCGCGGACCTGTACGACGCCGGCCAGAGCTTCTGGCGCATGCGCATCAGCCACTTCAGCGCCTACGATGCGAACTGGCCGCTGCGCCCGCCAACCGACGCGACTGAGCCGGACGGCGACGCGCCGGAATCCGACCGCAGTGACGACGAGGACAAGCCCGACTGCCAAGAGGGCGGCTCCCTCATCGAGTGTCAGAACGGCACCCTTGGTGAATCGATTCCTGTCGCCGGCACGCCGTTCCGCCTGCACTATCGGAGCAGCCGGGTCCCGGGGCGGGCGACGTCCAACACGCTGAGGATCCCGCTGACGCGCTCGACCGTACCGGCCAGCTTAAAGCGCGTCGAGTTGAGCGTCTACGTCGCCGGCCAGGGGTTCACGCGGACGTTCGATCCCACGCCGAACCAGCAGTTCACCTACGTGTGGGACGGGATGGACGCGTACAACCGCCGCGTGCAGGGAACCGCGCGCGCCACCGTCTACATCGGGTTCGTGTACGACGGCCAGTACGGCACACCGTCTTCCGGCGATCGCAGCTTCGGCCAGTCGCCGAACGCCGGCGTGACGGGTGACATGGCGCGCGGAGAGATCACGATCTACAAGACCTACCAGCGGTGGCTCGGCGCGTGGGACATCACGGCCACGGGCGGCGGGGGCTGGACGATCGGCGTGCAGCACGCGTACGACGGCGCCGCCAACATCCTGTACTTGGGGGACGGCCGGCAGCGCAGCGCGCCGAACACGCTGTGGCGCGTGATGGAAACCGCCGTCGGGCGCGGTCTCGCGCCGCCCGGAACCGGCAACGGCGACGGAGGTCCTGCGACGCAAGCGTCGATCAGCCCGCAGGGCATCCGCGCCGCACCCGATGGCAGTCTCTACGTCTCGGACGCCGGCCGATCGGTTCGGCGCGTGGATCCGCAGGGCATCATCACCACCGTCGCGGCCGGCGTGGAGGGTGACCTTGCGGCCATCGGGCCCGACGGCAGCCTCTACCTCGCCGACTGGCGGCACGACGTCGTTCGTCGCGTCGCGCCGGACGGCACGCGCACGATCGTCGCGGGCACCGGTGCGTTCGGCTACAGCGGTGATGGTGGACCGGCCACGAGTGCCGCGCTCGCCTCACCGAGCGGCGTGGCGGTGGCGCCCGACGGCACCGTCTACATCGCGGACACCCAGAACTCGGTCGTCCGCAAGGTCTCGACCGACGGCATCATCACCACGTTTGCGGGCAACGGCACGTTCGGCTTCTCGGGTGACGGCGGCCCGGCCACCGAGGCGGCCCTCCACGAGCCATTCGGTCTGGCCGTCGGCCTAGACGGCAGCGTCTACGTGGCCGACGGGATCAACAGCCGTGTCCGCCGCATCACCCCCGACGGCATCGTCAGGACGGTCGCAGGCAACGGTGCCTTCGGCTACAGCGGCGATGGCGGAGACGCCCGAACCGCTGCGCTCGATCTGCCGGTCGACATCAGCGTGACGTCCGACGGTACGCTGTTCATCACCGAGTGGTCGAGCCGGCGCGTGCGACAGGTGACTCCGGACCGCATCATCACCACGATCGCGGGCAGCGGCGCGGACGGCTTCGCCGGCGACGGCGGTCCGGCCAACGCCGCCAGCATGGGTAACCTCCAGTGGAGCACCGTCACGCCCGACGGGCGCGTGTACATCAACGACCAGCGGAACGGGCGCGTGCGGCGCGTCGCACCGGCGCTGCCCGATCTCTCCGACAACGACACCATCGTCATCGCCGAGGACGGATCGGAGCTCTACATCTTCGACCCGCGAGGCCGGCACCTGCGCACGATCGACGGGCTCACCAACATGCTCGTCTACCGTTTCGAGTACGACGCCGCCGGCAGCCTCGTGCGCGTCGTTGACGGCGACGGCAACGTGACCCGCATCGAGCGGACAGGCGACCTCGTCAACGCGATCGTGGCCCCTGGCGGCCAGCGCACCGT
>CAYHSN010000236.1:0-5770 GCA_964359235.1 uncultured Vicinamibacterales bacterium
ACCGGCTTCTACAAATCCACCGACGGCGGCAAGACCTACACCACCATCCGGGTGCCGCACGGCGACAACCACGACCTGTGGATCGATCCGAACAACCCGCTGCGGATGGTCAACAGCAACGACGGCGGAGGCAACGTCTCGACCAACGGCGGCCAGACGTGGACAGGGCAGAGCTTCCCGACCGCCCAGCCCTACCACGTCACCACGACGAGGGACGTCCCCTACCACGTCTGCGGCGCGCAGCAGGACAACTCGACGATGTGCGTGTCGAGCGACGAGGGCGTGAACTTCCGCGATCCTCGGGCGCGGCCGGGCGACTGGCTCTACGCGGTCGGCGGCGGCGAAAGCGGCTACATTGCCCCGCATCCGACGGACCCGAACATCTTCTATGCGGGCAGCCAGGGTGCGCTGCTCACGAAGTACGACCGGCGCACGGGCTACACGCGCGACATCCAGCCGTACCCGCGCTTCTTCTCCGGCGAGGCAGCTTCATCGCTGCCCGAGCGCTGGCAGTGGACCTTCCCGATCGTCTTCTCGCCCCTCGACCCGAACGTGCTCTACACCTGCTCGCAGCACGTCTGGAAGACGACCAATGACGGGAAGACGTGGGAGAAGATCAGCCCGGATCTGACGCGCGCCGATCCGAAGACGCTGGGAGACACGGGCGGACCGATCACCAGGGACCAGAACGGCCCGGAGATCTTCGCGACGGTGTTCGCCCTGGCGCCGTCGTCTCGCGAGAAGGACACGATCTGGGCGGGCTCAGACGACGGGCTGATTCACGTCACGCGAGACGGGGGCAAGAACTGGGAGAACATCACCCCGACGGACCTGCCTCCGATCTCGCGCGTAAGCATCATCGACGCGTCGCCGCACCGGCCAGGGTCGGCCTACGTCGCCGTGAAGCGGTACCTGCAGGACGACCGCGCACCCTACATCTACAAGACGCACGACTACGGCAAGACCTGGACGAAGATCGTCAGCGGCATCCGGGCCGACGACTACGTCCACGTCGTCCGCGAAGATACGAAGCGGGCGGGGCTGCTCTACGCCGGCGCCGAGCACGGCGTCTACGTGTCGTTCGACGACGGGGCGAGCTGGCAGTCGCTGTCGCTGAACCTGCCCGACACGCAGGTGCCGGACCTGGTGGTGGAGGAGAACGACCTGGTGATCGCGACGCACGGACGGTCGTTCTACATCCTGGACAACATCTGGCCGTTGCGGCAGCTCACGCCTGAGGTCGGGCGCGCGAGCGTGCACCTGTTCACGCCGCCGCACGCCATTCGGCGGTTCCGGCCGGCGACGATCGACTACTACCTGAAGCAGCCGGCCGGGAAGGTCACCGTGGAGATCCTCGACGCGAACGGGCGGGTGGTGCTGACCTTCACCGGATCCTCGCAGGAGGAGAAGGCGCCGCCACCCGCGGCGGATTCTGGCGCTCCGCCGCCACCGGTGCGCGCGGGCGCCAAAGCCGGTCTGAACCGGTTCGTGTGGGACCTCAGGTATCCCGCGGCGACGCCGCTGCCGCGCATGTTCATGCGGGGCGCGACGCCCTATGTCGGGCCGTGGGCGGTGCCGGGCACCTATCAGGTGCGCCTGACGGCGGACGGCCAGGCCGAGACGCGGTCGTTCTCGCTCAAGGCCGATCCCCGACTCCCGAGCGTCACGCAGGCCGATCTCCAGGCGCAGTTCGACCTGGCCATGAAGGTGCGCAACCGGACGGCCGAGGGGAACGAGGCCGTGATCCTCGCCGGCGCGATCAAGGATCGGCTCGGCGATCGCGTCGAGAAAGCGAAGGACCCGCAAGTGACGGCAGCCGCCGAGGCGCTGGCGAAGAAGCTGAGCGAGGTCGAGGAGGCCGTGTACCAGGTCCGCCTCAAGAGCGGGCAGGATCTGTTCCACTGGCCCATCAGGCTCAACAACCGGCTCGCCGGCCTCGAGCGCGTCATCGAGAACGCCGACGAGCGACCGACGGACCAGTGTTACACGATGTTCGAGCAACTGAGCGGCGAGCTGACGCCGATTCTCGGCAAGCTCGAGGCGACGATCAAGACCGATTTGGCCGAGTTCAACCGCTTGATGACCGCGCACCAACTCGAGCCGGTCAACAGCGAAAAGCCGCAGGGAGGCGGCTCATGATTGACGGCTGTCCGCCCCGCGGGGGCGCTGGCGGAGAGATCAACGTAGTCAAAGAGGTCCGCATGAGGGCCGCGTGCTCTGAGCACGGAGGATCGCGATGAGAGGAAAACTGAAACTCGTGTCGGTGGTCTCGTTCCTTCTGGTCCTGATTCTGGCGAGCACGGGGCCCATGGCCCCAACCGCGCAAGGGCAGGCCCGCGTCACGGCTCCCACTTCTCCGGAGAAGTTCTTCGGCTTTCAGCTCGGCAGCGACCGCAAGCTGGCGCGCTGGGACCGAATGGTCGAGTACTACAAGCTGCTGGAGAAAGAGACCACGAAGATGAAGGTGGTCGACATGGGGCCCAGCACCATGGGCAACCCCTTCCTGGTGGTCTTCATCACGTCGCCGGCCAACCTGGCGAAGCTGGAACGCCTGCGTGAGGTGAACGCCCGGCTGAGCGACCCGCGAGGGATCGCCGAGCCGGAGATCAAAGCGCTCGTCGCCGAGGGCAAGGCCGTCATCATTCAGTCCATGAGTCTGCACGCCACCGAGGTCGGCGGCTCGCAGATGGCGCCGGAGCTGGCGTTCGACCTCGTGAGCCGCACGGACGAGGAAGCGCAGCGTATTCTCGACAACGTGGTGTTCCTGCTGGTGCCGTGCTTCAACCCCGACGGCCAGATCATGGTCACCGACTGGTACCAGAAGACGCTCGGCACCGAGTACGAGGGCTCGGGGCTGCCGTGGCTCTATCACAAGTACGTCGGCCACGATAACAACCGCGACGCGTTCATGGCCAACATGATCGAGTCGCAGTACATGGCCAAGGTGATGTTCCGCGAGTGGATTCCGCAGGCCTACGTGGACCATCACCACATGGGCAGCTACGGCGCGCGCATCTACGTGCCGCCGTACGCCGAGCCGGTCCGCCCAGGCGCCGATCCGCTCATCTGGCGGGAGCACTCCTGGTACGGCGCGCACATCGCCTACAAGGAGGAAGAGGCCGGCAAGTCGGGTGTCATCAACATGTCCCAGTATTCCGGCTGGGGCCATTTCGGCTTCCACTGGATCACGCCGTTTCACAACATCGCTGGGATGCTCACCGAGTCGGCGAACGCGCGGCTCGCCACGCCGCTCTACATCCACCCCGATCAGCTCCGCGGTGGCACGCGCGGTCTGCCGGTCTACGAGGAGCAGACGACGTTCCCCAATCCGTGGCCCGGCGGCTGGTGGCGCCTGCGCGACATCGTCGAGCGCCAGAAGATCTCGGCCTGGGCGGTGCTGGACATCGCGGCGCGGAACAAGGAGACCGTGCTCTGGAACGCGTACCTGAAGGCCAAGCGGCAGACCGAGCGCGGCGCGCAGAGCGAGCCCGCGGCCTACGTGATCCCGACCGCCCAGCACGATCCCCTGACCGCCGTGAAGATGATCAACAGGCTGCTGGTGCAAGGGGTCGAGGTCCTGCAGGCCCGGAAGGACGCCACCACCAACGGGGCGACGTATCCCGCGGGCACTTACGTGGTCTCCCTGGCGCAGCCGAAGATGGGTCTGATCAGGTATCTGCTCGGCCGGACCTTCTATCCTGACAACGAGTGGACGCGGAGCCGCGACGGCTCGCCGATGCGGCCGTACGACATGGCGACCGACACGATGTTCGAGTTCATGGGCGTGCGGGTGGATCCGGTGGATGAGCCGGTCAAGGGCGACCTGCAGAAGCTGACCGGTCCCGTGCCGACGGTCGGGAAAGTCGGCCAGGGCGGGACGGCGTACGCGTTCGACGGGCGGCTGAACGACAGCTTCCGCGCGCTGAACATGCTCCTCGAGAAGGGCGTCGCGGTTCGGCGAGTCGATCGGTCATCGGATCCGGGCGTCCGGGTCGGCGATTTCGTGGTCGGCCCCGGGTCCGAAGCCGTCCTGGCCTCAGCGGCCAAGGAGACGGGGGTGGACTTCACGGCGCTGAAAGCGGACGTCAAACAAGGAACCCACGACCTTAAACGGCTCCGCATCGGCATGTATCAGCGGTACCGCGGCGGCAACATGGACGAGGGATGGACCCGCTGGTTGCTCGAGCAGTACGGGTTCCCGTACACCTCGCTGTTCGATGCCGAGATCAAGAAGGGCGACCTCAACGCGAAGTACGACGTCATCATCCTGCCGGACGATTCCACGGCGGCGATTACCGGCGAGCGCCCGGCCGGCGGCGCGGCCGGCGGCCCTGGCGGTGGCGGAGGATTCGGCGGACAGGCGGAGTCGGCTCCTCCCGAGTACCGGAGCGGGATCGGAAGGGACGGCACCGACGCGCTGAAGGCGTTCGTGGAGAAGGGCGGCACGCTCGTCACGCTCGGCGGCGCGAGCAATTTCGCAATCGAGCGATTCAGCCTGCCGATTCGCGACGTGGTAGGGGGGCGGCCCACGAAGGAGTTCTTCTGCCCGGGCTCGACGCTCCACGCGATCTTCGACAACACGCACCCGTTGGCGTACGGGATGCCGGCCGAGGGCCTGCTGCTCTTCTGGAACAGCCAGGCCTACGAGATCGCGCCGACCGACGCCAACGACAAGTACGACATCGTCGTTCGCTTCCCTGAGCGCGACCTGCTGCAGAGCGGGTGGCTGATCGGTGAAAACCTGCTGTTCAAGAAGGCGGCGCTGATCTCGGCGAAGGTCGGCAACGGCAGGATCGTGCTGTTCGGGTTCCGCCCGCAGCCTCGGGCGACGACGCACGGGACGTTCAAGCTGTTGTTCAACGCGTTAGTCCAGTAGCCACGAAGGCACGAAGCCACGAAGAAGGCACGAAGATCTCATTCCGCGATCACGATTGCAGCGTGACCTGAAGAAGAGATCTTTCGTGCCTTCGTGTCTTCGTGGCCTGCGTTAGCTACTTTCCGGGCTCGCCCACGAACTCGAAGAAGCTCTGCGCGGCGGCGCCGCGCACAACCTTGAACGCCTGCGTCTCGATCCAGCCGCCCTGCGCGACCTCGAGCGTGTAGCTGCCCAGATCGACGTACCACGTCATCCAGACCTCGAAGGGCTTCGACGGCTTCACCTTGCGCGTCTCCTCCGCCTCCTTCGCCAGCTCGATGTCGAGCGTCTTCTTTGGATCGGCGGCCGCCGCCGACTCGAGCAGGCGCTGGATCGGCTTCGCGCTCATCACATAGATGCTTCGCCCGTGCACTTCGGCGCGCACCGCCTGTACCGCAGCTTCGATCGACGGGCCCGATGTTGCGGAACTTCAGGTTCTGGAAGAGGGAGGCTTTCTCCATCTGCTGGCGCGTGGCGAACGAGGCGAGGCGCTCGCTCGCGGGCGTCGGTGCGGGCGCCTGCTGCGGCGCGGAGCCGGTTGCCGCCGTGGTGACGGCCACGACGGCGACGAGCGCGATCAACCAGTAACCGGGTGTCCTGTCCATGATGAGTGGGCCCCTTATGAGTGCGGTTTCGAGTCTCGAATGTCGAGTTGCGATCCTTCGTGCCTTCGTGGCTCGTCGTTGTTTCTTCAGTCAGCATTCGACATTCTTCATTCTTCGTTCGCGCCGAACAGGACACCGGGCGCGAGCTTTCGCTGCGGATCCAGGGCGCGCTTCACCGCACGCATCTGCTGGATGCCGCGGTCGCCGTAGAGTTGTTTCAGCAGTGCCTGCTTCACCGGACTCCTGCCCA
>CAYHSN010000237.1:0-5761 GCA_964359235.1 uncultured Vicinamibacterales bacterium
GACGGATCCTCGCCGGATTGCTGATTGCTGATTGCCGATTGCTGATTGACCAGCTCCTGAGGAATGCGGAATGGATGGAAGTGGGCGAAGCGGTGACGGTACTCCAGCAACTCCTCGTCGCCGATCGCGAAGAGCGCCCCGCGCAGCGTCGCGAACACCGACAGCTCATCGTCCGGCCACTCGATCGCCGCGAGCGCCGCGCGCATCGTCTCGATCTCCTCGCGCTCGTGGAAGCTCCGCCCGCCGACGAGCAGGTGCGGGATGTTGCGCGCCTCGAGCGCGTCGACGTACGGCCGCGTCTGATCGTCGCCATATTTGACGAAGCGGCGGAACAGGAGGCACATGTGACGCGCCTCGATGTCGACCAGCGTCTCGCGTTCACCGGGCTTGAAGCCGCGCGCCTTCGCTGACGTGAAGGTCGACTCGGGCGTCGCGGAACGCGGGCGCTCGGCCACCTTCCACCCGCTCCTGGTCAGCAGCCACTCGACGAACGCCGCCACCGCGTCGGGGAGCGACTTCTCGATGGCGCTCATCGCCACGTTCCGCGTGGCGTACGGCCGCGGCACCGGCAGTACCACGACCGACGGCTGCTCGTCCCTGTCGTGACGGAATGGCTCGAGCGCCACGTACTTCGCCTGGAGCGCCCGCTCGTCGCCGGTCATGACGGGTGCGAACGCCGCGTTCACCGCGCGCTGGATGTTCGGCCGCGCGCGGAAGCTCGTGCTGAGCGTCACCGCCTTCGCGCCGCTCGCCAGAAGCTGCTCGCAGACGCGGCGATAGATCCCGACATCCGCGCGGCGGAAGCGGTAGATGGACTGCTTGGGATCGCCGACGATGAAGAGCTTGCCGGGAACAGGAACGACCTGCCGCCAATCGATACCCGAATCGGGTGGTCGGGTGATCGGGTGACGGGCTTCATCGGCGGCGAGCAGCATCAGGATCTCCGCCTGCAGCGGGTCGGTGTCCTGGAACTCGTCCACGAAGAGGTACTTGAACTTGTCCTGAAAGTGACGCCGCACGTCCGCCTTGTCGCGCACGAGATCGCGCGCGCGCAGGAGCAGATCGAGGAAGTCGAGCGCGCCGGCCTTCACCTTGGCGTTCTGATAGCGCGCGACGCAGTCGAGCAGTTCCTGCTGCAGCAGCGCCACGAGATCGGCGTTGGCGTCGGTCTCGAACCGATCGATCTCCTGCAGCAGGTCCTCGCGCGCCTGCCACACCGCGTCGCGCGGCGCGCCCTGACCGTAGTCGCGCGTCCGGCCCTTGCGCGCGCGCAGCATCTGCCGGTCTTTCCCCAGCTCGATGAGCGCGGCCTCGAGCCGATCGTAGTCACGCGCCGTGACCTCTTCGGTCCGATCGATCTCCTCGGCGAGCCGCCGCGCGGCCAGCGTGTCGATGAACAACGTGTCGTACTGGCTCGACGCTCGCGCGGTCTGGCCGGCGAAGTCGCCGACGCGATCGACGAGCGCGTCGATGCGCCCCTGGCGATCGAACGGCTCGCGGCTCCACTCGCCGTCGAAGTCGCGCCACCCGGTCAGCTCGAAGCCCGCCCGCCGCAACCGGTCGATCGGCCCATCGTCGTAGTCGCGCGGCACGCCGAAGCCGGCGAACACCGGCCGGCGCAACGACCGGCGAACACCTTCGGGCGGGTTCGCGAGCGTGTGTTGCAACCAGACGGTGAACACCTGATCGAACAGTCGCGCCGCCTGCGCATCAGCCAGCACGGTGAAGAGGGGATCAACGCCCGCTTCAACCGGTCGCTCGCGCAGGAGGTCGCCGCAGAAGCCGTGGATGGTGCTGATCTGCGCCTCTTCCAGCGTGGCCAGCGCTGAATCCAGGCGCTCGCGGACTGGCCCTCGTTCCTCATTCCCCGTTCCTCGTTCCTCATTCCTCGTTCCTCGTTCCTCGTTCCTCGTTCCTCGTTCCCGCTCGGACGCGCGCTGCCGCGCCTCTTCGAGCGCTTCGCGCAGGCGCAGTTTCAGCTCGCCGGCCGCCTTCTCGGTGAACGTGACGGCGACGATGTCACGCACCCGTTCCGCGCGGCCGGTCTCGATGATGCTGACAATCCGGCGGACAAGCTCGGTGGTCTTGCCGGTGCCCGCGGCGGCCTCGACGACGAGCGTGTCGTCCAGTGCCGACACGATGAGATCGCGGTCGGAGCGGTCAATCATGGCGAAGGAACGAGGGGTCGAGGAACGAGGAACGAGCCTGTCATGCCTTGCTCCTCAGGTCGATCAGATCACCGAGGCGATCCTGCGACTTCTTCTTCACGCGGCGCTCCTGCGCCGACCCGCACACGGGCAGGTAATCGCAGAAGCCGCACGCCTTCTCCGCCGGCGCCGGGGCGAGGAACCCCAGCTCGACGGCGCGATCGACGATCTCGAGCGCCTCGATGCCCGTGCGCCGGGTGCGCTCGGTGATGGGCACCACGTGCTCGGTAAACCCGCCCGCGTTGGTGCAGTACGAGAACCGCGCGGATTCGACGGTGTGGTCGGTCGCCGCTTCGACCACGAGGCTGTAGATGACCGGCTGCAGCAACGTGCCGCCGCCGATGACCTCGGCCTTCTTCAGGCGGTACTTCCCGGTCTTGTGATCGGTGACGCGCGCGATCGTCGTCCCGCGCTTCCGCTCGACGAGGTCGATCGACCCGCGCAGGAGAAAGCGATTGTCGAGACGCACGGGCTCATCCACACTTTTCGGATCGTGCCCCGGCTGATCGGGCAGGCCGAAGGCGAACTCGAACAGCCACGGCTCCCAGTCGGCGCTCGCCGCGAGGCCGCGCGCCCAGATCCGCAGATCGGTTCGCACGCTCGCCACCTCGTCCTCCCACACGCGGTCGATCGCGGGCGCGAGATCGTCGTAGTACTCCTTCGACACACGGTCGAGCGTCTCGTCGAGCGTCTCGAGCGCGCGCGTCATCGTCTTCTCGCCGAGCGGCAGGAGTCTCTTCGTCTGCAGCGCGCGGAAGAACTCGGCCTGCACCTGGTGAAACAGGCTGCCCTTCGTCAGCGGATCCATGCGCTGCAGCGGCTCGGGCTCCTCGAGCGGACTCAAGCGGTAGATGGCGTACAGGAGAAACTGGTACGGGCACGTCGCGTAGCGCTGCAGCGACGACACGGAGTACGGTCGCGCGCCCAGCCGCTCGTTTGCGAGCATCGGCTTGATGGCATCCGTCGCGCGGACGATGCCGTCGAACTGCGACCAGGTGGATTTGGACCTGGCCCAGCGCTCGGTGACCGAGCGGCGGAGGCACTCGTTCAGGCGCAGCAGGTACTGCGCGTGGCCCTTCGCGGACTTCTCGCGCTTGAACAGACCGCGCAGCACGGCGAGATCGTGCTCGAAGTCGTCGATCGCGTCGTCGGGCCGCGCCGGCGCGGGCCAGGCCAGACTCGCGCCGGCGGCCGCGGCCGCCTGCTGCTCGAGATCCTCGTGATTCGGGATCCGGCCCGTGACGGCGCGCGCGACTTCGAGCGCATAGAAAGAAGGTACGCGCGGCCGCGACTGCATCGTCTCGATGCGCGGATACGACAGGTAGAGGCGATCGGTCGCGGCGCCCGCGGCGAGCCGCAGCAGCAGCCGCTCGAGTCCCGAGCGATCCTCCAGCCGCGCGAGCCGGTCGCTCAGCGCGTCGCGCGCGGTGTCGAGCAGCATCGGGTCCTCGCGCACCTTCTGCGGAAACAGGCGCTCGGCGAGGCCGGGCACGAACACGACGCGGAACGCGCGGCCGCGCGCCTGGTGCGGGCTGCCGATGAAGACCGCGCCGTAGCGGTGCGACGGCGGATCGACTTCGAGCGTGAGCAGACGATCGGCAAGGACGTCGCGGACCTCGGCGAGCGTGACCGGACCGACCTCGCCCATCGGCCGGAGGTCGGCGAGCACGCGCTGCACGTGCCAGGGCCAGCGCAGCACGCGCGGCGCGAACGTCTCGAGCCGCGCGATCCAGTCGCCCCACCTCGCGCGCCCGGGCCATCCACTCATCAGCTCGACGAGCGGCAACGCGAACGCGCGCAAATGGTCGAGGTTCTGCCGCTCGCGCTCGAGGTGGGGGATGCGCGGCGAGCCGGGCTCGTCGGACTTCAGCTCGCGGATCTTGACGCGATACGACTCCGCGAGGCCGCGCAGCCGGCGCGCCCACCGCGCGCCACCGCCGATCACCGCCGCCTCGACGAGCAAGGTCTCCCACTTCCACGGCGCGCGCAGCGCACCCGCGACGACCGCCGCGTCGGTGCCCGTCGCGTCGCTCGCCGCCTGGGTCTCGACGGTTTCGGCTGTCTCGCCGTCCCCGCGTGCGCCGCGCGCGGCCAGATCGCCCACGACGCCGAACGCTTCGTCATCGGGCGCGACCCACGCGGCCTCTTTCGCGGCCGCCCCGGCGGGATCCAGCGACGGCACCTGGCCGAGCGAGAGGTACTCGGCGAAGCGGCGCGCCGAGAAATCCTCGACGGCGCACCCGAGGATGGCGAGAAACGCGCGGCCGGCCGGATCGGGACGCCGCGTGCCGCGGTCGAAGTACGCCGGGATGCCCGCGCGCGTGAAGGCGTACTCGAGCAGGCCGAGGTACTGCTGCGGCGATCGCAGCAGCACCGCGATCTCGTCGAACCTGACGCCGGCCTGCGCCTCCTTCAGGACCAGCCGCGCGATCTCGACCGACTCGCGGCCTTCACCCGGCGCGGAGAAGAACACGTGCTCGCCGCTCGCCGCGCGCGCGGCCGGCGGCTGTGACGCGAACAGATGCGTCCGGATGCGCGAGAGATCCGTCTCGCGGTCGTCGGCGAGCCGCTCGATCGGCACCCCCAGTCGTCCGAGCGCCTCGATCGCGCGCGTGTCGTCGAATGGCACCGTCACGAGGGCGCGCGGCGCGCTCTGGATGAGCGCCGCCAAAAACGCTTCTTCCGTCTCGGAATCGAACGGGACATCGAGCAGCACGAGCGGCGGGTTCGTCCAGCCGATCGGTCCGCCGCCTAGCACGCGCGTGGCGGTGTCGAAGAGCGAGGCGCGGTCGCTCGCGCGCGCGGTTGCGAGCAGGGCGTCGAAGCGCGCGGCCAGCTCGCCGAGATCGGATCCGCTCCGCGGGACCGCGCCGAGCCGATCCGAGGCGACGCGCGCGAGGCGCAGCTCGACGAGCGTGCGCGCCAGCGCGCGCGGGAACCCCGGCGCGCGCGACACCGGGGCGAAGTACTCGACGTGGCCCTCGCCGATCGCTTCGAACGTGGCGCGCGCGGCGATCGCCTCGTGGCCGAGCGCGGTGATGGGACTGAGATCGCGCGACGCGAGATCGGCGGCGGCCAGATGCGCGGCGAGCTGCGTGAAGCTGAAGCGCCGCAACCCGAACGTGGCGCCGCGCGCGACCGCGACCGTGCGCGCCAGCTCGTCCACCGCGCCGCGCGAGGCGCCGACAAGCAGCACGTCCGCGTCCGCGTCCACGGTGTCGAGAAACCGCAGGGCCTCGCCAAGACGCCGCGCGGCAGACGCCGACTCGACGGCGCGAACCGGCGACCCGAAGTTCAGGGGAACCGCGCGGGCTGAAGCAGGAGGAACAGGCTTGACCATGAGGGTCGCCTCCGGACGCCGTGCCGGGACACCGGGAACGGCGGCGCCACGCCACCGTGTCAACGCTCGACAGCGTAGAACCGGGACGCACGGCTGTCAAGGGCTGGAACGGAAAGCCGGAGCTGCCGACGCCCTTCCCCACATCGCCCGCACCCCTCCTTCCGGCGGAGCCCCCGGAAGCGGTTGGTCGCGTCAGCGATCTCCAGATGTGATA
>CAYHSN010000238.1:0-5739 GCA_964359235.1 uncultured Vicinamibacterales bacterium
CTCGCCAGCGGCTTCGCTCTGCTCGTGGGCACGCTCGTGCTCGTGGGCTGGGCGCTCGGCCTCTCTTTGCTCACCAGCGTGCTGACCGGCTTGTCTACGATGAAGGCCAACACCGCGGCGGGCTTCATGCTCGCGGGCGCGTCGCTGTGGCTGTTGCGCGGCGAGCGGGCCGATCGATCGTCGACGGCCGCACACCGAGCCGGCCAGGCTCTCGCGCTCGTGGTGGCCCTCATCGGTCTTCTCACCATCAGCGAGTACCTCTTCGAGTGGGATCTCGGAATCGACGAGCTGCTGTTTCGCGTGGATCCCGGCACGGGCGTGTCCGGTGCGTCCGGCCGCATGGGACTCAACACCGCGGCGGGCTTTCTGCTGGTCGGCGCGGGTCTGCTGCTCTTGGACGTCGAGACCCGGCGCGGCGTGCGGCCGGCCGAGTGGCTGGCCCTGGGCGCGGCGGCGATTGCGGTCCCCGTGCTCGTCGGCTACGCGTATTCGGTCCAATCCTTCCGCATGGTGTCCTACTCGCAGATGGCCCTGCACACGGCGCTCACCTTCGCCGTGCTGTCGGCCGGCCTGCTGTGCGCCCGACCCGACCGCGGCCTGATGGCGATTGCCACTGGTGAGGGCCCCGGCGACGTGTTGGTGCGCCGTCTGCTCCCTGCGATCGCTGTCGTGCCGTTCGTGGTGGGCTGGCTGCGCCTGGAGGGGCAGCGCGCCGGGCTCTACGGCACCGAGATCGGCCTGATTCTGTTCGCCACGTTCAACGTCGCCGTCATCGCCGCGGTGCTGTACCGGCAGGCGTGGTTGCTCGATCGCGCGGACGTCGATCGGCGACGGGCCGAGGCGCTGGTCGAAACCCGGGCGCGCGAGCAGGCCCTGGTCGCCGAGCTGGGGCAGCGGGCGCTCGCCGGCAGGGACCCCTCAGACCTCATGAACGACATCGTCCGTGAGACCGCGGCGGTGCTCGATGTGCCGTTGTGCAAGATCCTCGAGCTGCGGCCTGACGGCGAGTCGTTCCTCCTGCGCGCCGGAGTGGGCTGGAAGGAGGGCTACGTCGGGCACGCCGCAGTCGCGGCGGGCGCCGATTCACAGGCGGGCTACACGCTGGCCTCCGACGCGCCCGTCATCGTCGCGGATCTTCGCGCAGAGCGCCGCTTCAGCGGACCGGCGTTGCTGTGCGAGCACGGCGTTGTGAGTGGGATAAGCGTGATCATCCGCGGCCACGAGCGGGCGTTTGGCGTGCTCGGCGCACACACCCAGCGGCGACGCGTGTTCAGCAGCGACGACGTCAGTTTTCTCCTCGCCGTTGCCAACGTAGTGGCGGCGGCGATCGAGAATGCGCGCACGCGGGCGGCCCTGCAAGCGAGCGAGGCCCGGTTCCGCCGGCTGCTCGAGTGGGCGCCCGATGCGATCGTGACCGTCGGCGGCGACGGTCGTATCGTGTTCGTCAACGAGCGGACCGGCAGATTGTTTGGCTACGACGCGGCGGAACTGCTCGGGCAGCCGGTGGAAATGCTGGTTCCCGAGCGGGTCCGGCCGGCGCACGAGGGCCAGTGTCGCGCCTACCAGCACGAGCCCCAACCGCGGCCGATGGGTGTGGGGCTGGAGCTCTCTGCGCGTCGCAAGGACGGCAGCGAGTTTCCAGTCGAGATCAGCCTCAGTCCGGTCCAATCCGACGACGGCGTGCTGGTCAGCTGCGCCGTTCGCGATGTCACTGCACGCCACCAGGCCGAAGAGGCCATGCGGCGGAGCGAGGCGCGCTATCGGGCCCTGTTCATGGACGCGCTCACCGCGAACTACGTTTCGACACCGGATGGCAGGCTGGTCGGCTGTAACCCGGCGTTTGCGCAGTTGTTCGGCTTCGCGTCGGTCGAAGAGGCGATGGCCAGCGACCCCGCTTCCTTCTTTGCGAGACCGGAGGCTCGACAGGAGTTTCTCGACTTGCTCCGTGCCCAGAAGCGACTCGAGTACCGCGAGAGTACGCTCAGGCGGCGCGACGGCCGGCCCGTGCACGTCATCGAGAACGTCGTGGGCACGTTCGACGAGCAGGGCGATCTGGTCGAGATCAAGGGCTATCTCATCGACGTCACGCAGCGGAAGCAGCTCGAAGAGCAGCTTCGCCTCTCCCAGAAGCTGGAGGCGGTCGGCAGGCTGGCCGGAGGGATCGCGCACGATTTCAACAACCTGCTCACCGTGATGCTCGGCCATGCCGAGCTGCTCCTCGACGAGTTGCCGGCGGGCAGCCAGTCCCACGCCAACGTCGAGGAGATCCGGGGCGCGGCGGTGCGCGCCGCCGATCTCACCCGTCAACTGCTGGCCTTCAGCCGCCGCCAGCTCCTCCAGCCGACGGTGCTCAATCTCAACGAGGTGGTGCGGGGGATAGACAGTCTGATGCGGCGACTCATCGGTGAGGATGTCGATCTGCGCACGGAGCTGGGGGCCAGGCTGGGCCACGTGAAAGCGGACCGGGGACAACTCGAGCAGGTCATCGTGAACCTCGTGGTGAACGCGCGCGATGCGATGCCCCGGGGAGGCCGGCTCACGATCGAGACTGGCAACGTCGAGCTGGACGAGGAGTACGTCAGCTTGCATGGCTCCGTCATCCCGGGCCGCTACGCGCTGCTGGCGATCAGCGACACCGGCGTCGGCATGGATGCCGAGACGATCAGACAGATCTTCGAGCCCTTCTTCACCACCAAGGGGCCGGAGAAAGGCACCGGCCTCGGTCTGGCGACGGTCTACGGCATCGTCAAGCAGAGTGGCGGGAACATCTGGGTCTACAGCGAGCCGGGACAAGGCGCGACATTCAAGGTCTACTTGCCGCTCGTCGACGAGCCTCTCGAACCCCGCACCGCGCCGGCGCGGGCGGTGGAGAAACTGGGAGGGTCGGAAACGATTCTCCTCGTGGAGGACGAAGCCAGCGTGCGGGACCTGGCGACCCGTGTGCTCACGCACCGCGGCTACCGAGTGCTCGGCGCGCGCGACGGCGAGGAGGCGCTGCGCCTGGTCGAACAGCACGCTGGCCCCATCGATCTCGTCCTGACTGACGTTGTCTTGCCGCAGATGAGCGGGCGGGAGCTGATCGGCCGGCTGGCGCCTCGCGTGCCCAATGCGGCCGTGCTCTTCATGTCGGGCTACACCCATAACGCCATTCAACATCACGGCGTCCTCGAACGCGGAATCGAATTCCTGCAGAAGCCGTTCGGCCCGAACGACCTCGCCCGGCGGGTGCGCGAGGTCCTGGACGCGCGCAAGATGCCGTAGGGGCCGAGCTTGTTCGGCCGGCCAGGAGGCCGCCCGGAGCAATTCGTGCTCACCGATCTCCGCTTCGCCCTTCGCCAACTCCGTCAATCCCCCGGCTTCACCGCCACCGCCGTCATCACCCTCGCCTTGGGGATCGGGGCCAACTCCGCGGTCTTCTCGCTGACCGACGCGCTCGGCCTGCGGCCGCCGCCGGTGCGCGACGTGGATCGTCTCGTCACGGTGTTCGGGCGCACGCCTCAAAGCCGTGAAGAGGACTGGTCGTACCTGGACTACCGCGATCTGCGCGGGCGGACACGCGCCTTCAGCGACGTGGCGGCGTACGGCACGCGCGGGGTGGCGCTGACCGGCGGCGGCGCGGATCCCGAAGTCACGATGATCGGAATCGTCACGGCGAGCTACTTCCCGGCGCTCGGCATTCACGCCGCTCAGGGGCGCGCGTTCGTCGAGGAGGAAGAAGTCGTGGGCGACGCTCCAGCCGTCGCGATGATCAGCGATCGCCTCTGGCGCCGTCGGTTCGGCGGACGATTCGACATCGGACAGACGATCGAGCTGAACGGCCAGACGTGGACGGTCGTCGGCGTGCTGCCCCCGACGTTCACTGGCCTTGAGCCGCAGCTCGCGCCCGACGTGTGGATCACACCGGGCGGCTGGGGGCGTCTGACGACGGACCGTGACATGCGAGAGCGGGGGAATCGCTGGTTCTCGGTCATGGCGCGGCTCGCGCCTGGCGCGACGCGTGAGCAGCCGCAGCAGGAGGTGAGCGCGCTGGCGCGACACCTTGCGGAGCTTTCCCCCGAGAACGGACGCGACCGCGACGCGACCGTCGTGCCCCTCATGGACGCGCGCAGCGGTGGCATGCCCCGACTGCGCGTCCTGCTCCTCGCCATCGTCGGCCTGGTGCTGCTCATCGCGTGCGCCAACGTGGCGGCGCTGCTGACGAGCCGCGCCGAAGCCCGGCGCCGAGAACTCGGGATCCGTTCGGCGCTCGGTGCCGCGCGATCGCGTCTGTTCAAGCAGCTCCTCGTCGAGAACCTCGTGCTCGCCACGGCGTCGGCCCTCGCGGCGCTGGCGCTGGCCGCCTGGGTCGTCCGGGTGTTGCCGTCGCTCATGCCCCCTTCGCCGATACCGCTCGGTTTTCAGTTCCGCCTCGACGCTCGCGTGATCGTCTTCACATTCGGCGTCGCGCTGCTCACGGTGACCGCCTTTGGCCTGCTGCCGGCGATGATGGCATCGCGACCCGACGTGCTCCCGCTGCTGCGTGGCGGCGCGAGGGAGTCGGGCTCGGGCCGCCGCCGCGTCGTGTTCCGGAACCTGCTCGTGTCGGGGCAATTCGCTGCGTCACTCGTGCTCGTGGCCGCCGCGGCGCTGCTCGTCCAGAGCCTCTGGCGCCTCGGCCGCGTCGACACCGGGTTCACCCCGCAGCCGATGCTCATCGTCACCGTCGCGCCCGGCGTGGCCGGCTACACCGGCGACCGCGCCGTCGATCTCGCGCGGACACTCGTGGAGCGTCTCGGCGCGACTCCGGGCGTCGAGCGCGCGACGGCGGCCTATCGCATGCCGCTCAGTCCGTTCGGCGGCGGCAGGACCGAACGGGTCGTGATTCCGGGTCAGGATCCGCCGCCCGGCCAGGACGCTTGGTCGATCAAGGCCACGGCCGTCGCGCCTGGTTACTTCTCGACGATCGGTACGCGGCTCTTGCGCGGACGCGACTTCGCCGACGCGGACCGGACCGGCGCGCCGGGCGTGGTGGTCGTCAGCCGGACCATGGCGGAGCGGTTCTGGCCCGGCGCCGATCCGATCGGCCAGCGCATCCTCGTCGGCGGCGACAAGACCCCGCACGAGATCATCGGCATCGTCCAGGACATCAAGATCAACAACCTGCGCGAGACGCCGCAGCCGTACTTCTATCTGAGCCTCTACCAGAGGCCATCGGGGGATTTGACGCTGATTGCGCGGGCGACCGGCGACGAGCGCGACGTGGCGCCGGCCGTGCGCGACGCGATCCGCACCGCAGAGCCGCGTCTGCCGATGCTCCAGATGATGACGCTCCGCGATCACATGCGGGCGGCGACGTTTGACACGCGGATTCTCGCTATTCTGGTCGGCGTCATGGGCGCGGTCGGATTGCTGCTGGCCGTCGTAGGGTTGTCCGGCGTCGTGGCCTACCTCGTGGACCGGCGGGCGCAGGAGTTCGGCGTCCGCCTCGCGCTCGGCGCGCGACCGGCGGATATTCTACGCAGCGTGTTGAAGCAAGGACTCGCGATGGCGCTCGCGGGCGCAGCGGTCGGCGTCGTGGTGGCGCTCGTCGCCGGACGCGCACTCGCCGGTGTCTTCTACGGGGTGAGCTCGGCCGATCCGATCACGCTCGCTGCGAGCGCGCTCGTGCTGCTCGTCGTGGCCCTGGTGGCGAGCTACGTGCCGGCAAGACGTGCGAGCCGTCTTGATCCGGTGTTGACGCTGAGGGCTGAATAGAGAAGT
>CAYHSN010000239.1:0-5712 GCA_964359235.1 uncultured Vicinamibacterales bacterium
GGGAAGGTACCCGTGTTCGAAAGTGATTTGACGCGGCGAGCGTTCATCCGACGCGGCGCGGCGGCTGCCGCCTGGGCAGCCACGTGGGGTGTCGTCAGCGCCAGGCAGCGATCCGATCGCGACGTCAGAGCATTCGTCTTGACGGCGCGCGAGAGTGATGTCGCAGTGGCGCGGTCAGGCGCCTGGCGCACCTGGACCTACGACGGGCAGGTGCCGGGTCCCGAGCTTCGGGTTCGCGAAGGCGATGTCGTCCGCGTGACGTTGCGGAATCAGTTGCCCCAACCCACGACGATCCACTGGCACGGCGTGCCGGTGCCAAACGCCATGGACGGCGTGCCGGGAGTGACGCAGGCGCCGGTCGAGCCCGGCGAGTCGTTCACGTACGAGTTCGTCGCGTCGACGCCCGGCACCTACTTCTATCATTCGCACAGCGGCCTCCAGCTCGATCGCGGTCTCTACGGTCCGCTGATCGTGGAGCCGGCGGGCGGAGGCGCGGCGAGGGTCGACCGCGAGCACATCGTGCTCCTGGATGATTGGCTCGACATCACGCCCGAGGAAGCCTACGCGCAGCTCCAACGATCACGCGGCATGGGCGGCGGCATGATGGGCGGGTCAGACCCGCTCTATGCGGGCTACCTCCTCAACGGCGCGACGTCCGCGGTGGCGCCTCCGCTGCAGACCGCTCGCGGCGAGACGGTGCGGCTGCGCCTCATCAATGCCGCCAGCGCGACCGCGTTTCGTGTCGGTCTCGTCGGGCGCCGCCTGACCGTCACGCACGCCGACGGCCAGGAGGTTCGTCCCGTGCAGGTCGACTCGCTCATCATCGGGATGGGCGAGCGCTACGACGTCACGTTCGTCGCCGACAACCCGGACGCCGGTCCCCTGATCGCCGGCCCGGTCGACAGCGTCGTCCCGGGGATCGTCGTAGCGCTCCAGTACGGCGGCGCGCTCGTACCGACGCGCGCGGTGCCAGTCTGGCCGTCGGCGCTGCTGCGCGGGCGCGCGCTGCGGTACGCCGACCTGCAGCCAGTTGCCGCGACGCCACCGGGCGCCTCGCCCATCCCCCAGATCATTCCCCTGACGCTCGGCTCCGCCATGATGGGCGGCTACGTCTGGACGATCAACGGCCAGGCGTACCCGAACGCGGACGCCATCCGCCTCGAGTCGGGCCGGCCGGTCCGTCTCCGGATCGTCAACGGCACGATGATGCGGCATCCGATGCACCTGCACGGCCACTTCTTCACGCTGCGGCAGGCTGCCGCCGCGAGCGGATCGGCGCCGCTGAAAGACACGGCGCTGGTGGACGCGATGGGTTCAGTCGATCTCGAATTCGAGACGGACAACCCCGGCCGGTGGCTGTTTCACTGCCACCACGCGTATCACATGGAAGCCGGCATGGCGCGCGTCCTTGAGTACTGATTGCGAAGTTCGCCGACGATGAGGTTTTTAGCCAGTAGCTCATCGACGACTCGGTCGTCGTCGGCCCACCCGTTTTTGAGTGGACCAAGGAAGTCGTGCGACGCGGTGTCCAGAGCAGTTCGAGAGCCTCGCGTGGCGTCGGATCTCGATCGAGTGGTCGAGGCGCTCGGTCGTTTGGATCTCATCGAGCAGATGGTTCCTCGGGCTCACTCCTCAGAGGTAGTCCTTGAGCACCCGATCGACCGTAGGGTCCGGCTTTAGCCGGACCAGGTCCCGCTTTAGCCGGCCCGACATGACGCCGACGATGAGCGCCCCGCTCACCGCGCTGGGGACGATCCTGGGGACGTTCCAGTGCAAGGCGCGGTCGCTCTCGAGCATCGACGTCGTGGGGATGTGGCGGCCTGCAACCGGTTCCGCTAGACTAGCGCCCATGCGTGTGTCGAGCGCGCTGGTCGAGGACGCGGTGTCCAAAGCGGTTGGGGAGGCCGACGCCGGGATCGTCTCCGTGTACCTCTTCGGCAGCGTGGCGGAGGCGCGCGCGCACCGGCACAGTGACGTCGACATCGGCGTGTTGCTCGACTTCGCCAGACATCGCACCCGGCGGGAGCGTTTCGAGGCGCGCCTGCGCCTCTCTGCCGAGATCGGGTTCGGCCTGCACCGCGGCGATGTCGACGTGGTCGTCTTGAACGACGCGCCCCCCCACCTCGCCCGCCACATCGTGACACGAGGCCGGCGTCTGTACTGCAGTGATCGTGAGGCAGACCACGCCTTCACGCGGACCGCGATGCTGCGCGCGGCTGATCTCGACCCGTTCTTGCAACGCGCCCGCCGCGTGAAGCTGAAGGCGCTGGCCCGATGACCTACCTCGTCGAGCGGCTCGCCGAGCTTCGTCGCCATCTGGACCACCTGCACGGGCTTGTGCCGCGGGTGCCCGATCGCCATGCCCTCGAGCGCGAGCTATCGCTGCACAACGACGTGCTGTTCTCACTGCTTATGGTCTCGCAGCTCGTGATCGACATTGCCGGCGAGCTGTCGGCCAGACGTGGCGAGCGCTTCGAGGATTACACCGAGGCGATTCGTCTCCTGTCCCGTGATCCGAGGTTCCCGCAGGACCTGGTCGACGAACTCGAACGGGTCCCGGGGTTCAGGAACGTGGTGATCCACGAGTACGTGGCGCTGGATCTGGATCGAGTGGTCGAGGCGCTCGGTCGTTTGGATCCCATCGAACGCTTTCTCGGCATCGTTCGACGGCTCGAAAGTCAGGACCCACCCGATCGACTGTAGGGTCCGGCTCCCACCTTTTGATTTGAGGTAAGCTCTATCCCATGAGGCTGCGGCCGGTCGCGATCGCTGTTCTCGTGGCTTTCGCCCTGTTGACGGCAGTCGATGTCGTCTGGTGCGCCGACGGGTGCCGGAACGCGGCCGATCGGGGCGTGTCGAGCGTCCCTCACGGCGACCGTGTGATCAACGGCTGTCCGTGGTGCCTCGGCGGCTTGAACACGCCGGACCTGGCGGCTCCCGCGCCTCCGGACTCCGCGCCGGACGCGTTGGGCGACGCCAGACCCGCTCGGATTCCGCCGGCGCCAGTCACTTCCATCGAGCACCCTCCCCGCGCGTCGTAAGTTCTCTCCCTCTCCGTCTCTTGTCGCCAAGCTGGGTCAGTCCGCCGTGCGTCCAGGTACGGGCGCCGGCGCGTCCGTGATCCCTTCGTTCGAGTGAGAAGTTGGATCACCACGGCTTTCTTACGTTGTCTACGAGCCTCAGCTTCGGCGCGCGACTCGCGCTCGTGTGCAACACATCGATAGTGGAGCCTTATGAAGCGAGTTACGACACTGTTGTTGATTCTTCTGTTGGTCGGTCCGGAGATCGCGCGTGGTCAAACCGGTGTGGCGTCGCCGTCTCCCCGCGGGATGAGCATGCGCCAACTCGTCGAGCTGGCGCTGGCGAGAAACGCAGATCTGCTCGCGACGCGGCAACGAACGCTCGAAGCCCAGGGACTGCTCCGTCAGGCCGGATTCCGCCCGAACCCTGGCGTGGAGGCGAGCGTTTCCAGCGGCCCGTTGCTCGGAAGCCGCGGTGAGCACGAAGTGACCGTCGGCTACGCGCACACGTTCGAGCTGGGCGGGAAGCTCGGCCGGCGGGTGGAAGTCGCGCAACGCGTGGCCGACCTCGCCGAGCTGGAGGTTGCCGACCGGCAGCGAGAGCTGATTGCCGACGTGAAGGGCCGGTACGCCGAAGCCTTGGCCGCGTTGCGCAATCTCGACACAGCGTCGCGCTTGCTGGAGTTGAGCGAGCAGGGGCACCGGCTGATCCAGGCCCGCGTCGCCCAGGGCGAAGCGCCTCGGCTCGAGCAGGGCCTGCTCCGAGTCGAGGTCGCTCGGCTGGCCTCGGACCGCGTGCTCTTCGAGAGTCAGGCAGACCGCGCGGTGCTGGAGCTGAAGACGCTCGCAGGGCTGAATCCCGATGAACCCCTCAACCTGACAGGCGAGTGGGACATGCCTCCCATCACGATCTCGGCGGATGAGGCCATCGCGCGCGCGCTGACAGCGCGGCCCGATCTCCTGGCCGCGCGGCGGGAAGAGGAGCTTCGGCAGGCGGAGCTGCGGCTGGCGCGGGCCGAAGCTGCGCCAGATGTGATTGGCTTCGCACGCTACATCCGGACCCGCTCGCAATTCGACCAGTTCGGGCTGAGCGCCACGGGAACGCGCGTGCCCATCCGCGATCGCGACAATCTGCTCTCGGCCGGCGTCTCGATCGCGCTGCCGGTCCGCAATCGCAATCAGGGAAACATCCAGGCCGCGACGGCGAGAGCGAACGCCGCCCGGTTGCGACGCGAGTTCCTCGAGCAGGTCGTGCGGCGCCAGGCCCGGGCGGCCTACGGCCGCTACGTGGCCGCACGACGCGCCCTGGAGATCCTCGATCGGGACGCGGTGAACCAGGCCAAAGAGAACGTGGAGGCCATGCGTGCCAGCTACGGCCTGGGAGAGACCAGGCTGCTCGACCTGATCAACGAGCAGCGCCGGCTGGTCGATACCCAAAGGGCCTACACCGAGATCGCCAGGGAGTGCGACCTGGCGCAGGTCGAGCTGGAGCGCGCGGTGGGCACGCCACTGAGGTGAAGACATGAGCGACCAAGATCTGTCCGGAGTTCGGCAGTGGGCGAGTGCGATGAGGAGACGGCCGCTCGCCCTGGCGTTTGCCGTCGTAAGCGTCATGGCGCTCGCCGCGATCGGCATGTGGTCACGTGGCGAACGGGGCGAGGGGTCGGAAGATCCGCGCGCCGAGGGGCCGTCTGCTTCGGCGCCCGATGCGGTGCTCGTCGACGCCGACACCCAGCGGCAGATCGGGCTGAAGGTCGAGCAGGCGCAGCTCAGTTCCATCGAGCAGCACATCCGTGCGACCGGCGTGGTGGGTCCAAACGAAACGCGAGTCGCCCGGATCCGGCCGCTGGCGCGTGGCGTGATCCAGAAGGTCTACGTGCTGACCGGCGACCGCGTCCGCTCCGGGCAGCCGCTTGTCGCGTACGACAACATCGAGCTCGGCGAGATCGTCGCCGAGCACCGGAGCGCGGTGGCCGCGCTCGAGAAAGCCAACGCGGAGGCGGACGTGACGAAACGAGCGCTGGAGCGCGCGCAGAACCTGATCGAGCTTGGCGCCATGGCGAAGGCCGAGTACGAGCGGCGGCGGGCGGACGAGGCGAACGCACGCGCGGGCGTGAACAGCCAGCAAGCGGCCATCGCGAACCTCGAGCGGAAGCTGCAGCGGTTCGGGGTGAGTGCGGCCGATCTCGCCCGGAGCGCGTCTGCTGACAGCGGTGGCGCCTGGTCGCTCAGCTCGCAGGCGCTGTTGCGCGCGCCGTTCGGCGGGGTCGTCATCGCGGCGCAAGTGGCCGAAGGCGAGTCGGTTGATCCCCAGAGCGAGCTGTTCACGATCGCCAACCTGTCCACCGTGTGGATTCAGGGGAACGTGTACGAGAAGGACATCGCGTCGATGGTCGAGGGGCAGGACGTGAAGGTGCGCGTGGACGCCTACCCGGGTGACACGTTCGCCGGCAGGCTCACCTACGTCAGCGATGCGCTCGACCCGAGCACCCGCACGGCCAAGGTCCGCTGCGAGGTGGCCAACCCCGACGGCCGGCTGAAGCTCGAGATGTTCGCGACCATCGAGATTCCCACCTCGCGGCGCCGAGAGGCGTTGGTGATTCCGGTAGCGGCCGTCCAGCAGCTCGACGGCCGGTCGATCGTGTTCGTGAAAACCGGCGATGGCGAGTTCCGCGCGCGCGACGTGCGGCTC
>CAYHSN010000240.1:0-5671 GCA_964359235.1 uncultured Vicinamibacterales bacterium
CCATCCGTCGCTGTCGGAGACCAACGGCGACTACGACGGCCGCTGGCTGTTCGCCAACGACATGAACGGGCGCATCGCGCGCATCGATTTGCGCGACTTCAAGACCAAGCAGATCGTCGGCCCCATCCCGAACGTGTCGGGCAACCACGCGTCGGCGTTCGTGACGCCGAACACCGAGTACTCCGTCATGGCGTCGCGCTTCTCGATCCCGATCCCGAAGGGCACGGCCCTCGGCGTCGACAAGTACGCGACCGACTACAAGGGCGTCATCACGGGCATCAAGATCGACCCGAAGACCGGCGAGATGGCGCTCGGCTGGCAGGTCGTGATGCCGCCGTTCGACTACGACCTCGGCGACGCGGGCAAACTCGTGTCGAACGGCTGGGCGTTCTTCACCTCGTACAACACCGAGCGCGCCACCGGCAAGCTCGAGGTCACCGCCTCGCAGCGCGACCGCGACTACATCGCCATGGTCGATTGGAGGCTGGCCGAGAAGTCGACCGCCGAAGGCAAGGGCACGATGATCGGCGGCGTGCGCGTGATCGATCCGAAAACGGTGCCCGGCCTCGTGTACTTCATCCCCTGCGGCAAGTCGCCGCACGGCGTGGACGTGTCGCCCGACGGCAAGTACATCGTCGGATCGGGCAAGCTGCAGGGCGTGACGACGGTGTTCAACTGGGAGAAGATCCAGACCGCCATCGCCAACAAGGATTTCACGGGCGACGAGGACGGCATCCCGGTGCTGAAGTACGAGTCGATCAAGGACGCCGAGGTCGAGGTCGGACTCGGGCCGCTGCACACGCAGTTCGGGCCAGACGGCTGGGCCTACACATCACTCTTCGTCGACAGCGCCATCGCCAAGTGGAAGCTCGGCACGTGGGAAGTCGTCGACAAAGTCCCGATGTCGTACTCGATCGGCCACCTGGCGGCCGCCGAGGGCGACACGGTGAACCCGGACGGCAAGTACCTGGTCGGCCTCAACAAGCTGTCGCACGGGCGGCACCTCTCGGTCGGCCCGTCGCAGCCGGAGTCGTTGCAGCTCGTGGACATCTCGGAAGAAAAGATGAAACTGCTCTCCGACTCGTTCACCGAGCCCGAGCCGCACTACGCCCAGATCGTGCACCGTGACAAGATCAAGCCCATCGAGGTGTATCCGAAGGAAGAAAACACGCACCCGCTGGCGATCTGGGACGTGAAGGACGCCGGCGTGACGCGGCAGGGCAACAGGGTGACCGTGAAGATGATCGCGGTTCGTTCGACCTTTACGCCGACCGACTTCGAGATCAGGGAAGGCGACGTCGTCACGATCGCCGTAACGAACATCGAGCAGACGACCGACGAGCTGCACGGCTTCGGCCTCCTCGACTACAACATCAACATCGTGGTGGATCCGGGCGAGACGAAGACCGTCACGTTCACCGCGAAGAAGAAGGGCGTGTTCCCCTACTACTGCACCAATTTCTGCTCGGCGCTGCACCAGGAGATGCAGGGCTACCTGATCGTCCGCTAGAATCGAGCAGATCACGGACTCCGGGGGAGGCCGGCGGCGCCCGCCGTGGGCCTCCCCCGCGCGTGCCCGTCCCACCCCCGGGTGACCGACATGAGTACCTTCTTCGAGAAGACCAACAAATTTCTCCACAGTCCCACCGGCATGACGCCGCGCGCGACGCTCCTGGCCGCCGCCCTGGCGCTCGTCCTGACCTACATCGTCCCGCTCTGGAACCTGACGATGTTCGCGCCCCAGTACCCCGACGGACTGCGGCTGGACATCTACAGTTGGACGCTGGAGGGCGGCAACAACGGCCAGGACG
Source organism: uncultured Vicinamibacterales bacterium (assembly GCA_964359235.1). Taxonomy (GTDB): domain Bacteria; phylum Acidobacteriota; class Vicinamibacteria; order Vicinamibacterales; family JAHECP01; genus CAYHSN01. The sequence goes on from CAYHSN010000240.1 coordinate 1,812, forward strand.
TGAAAGAGATCAACGTCCTGAACCACTACATCGGGATGCGCGACCTCACGAACGAGGACTTTACCGAGTTCAAGTGGATGCCGTTCGTGATCGGCGCGCTGGCCCTGCTCTTCCTGCGCGCCGCCGTGCACGGCGACGTCGGCAGCCTGCTCGATGTGACCGTGATGTTCACGTACTTCGGGCTCTTCTCCCTGTGGTCGTTCGGATATAAGCTCTATCAATACGGCCACACTCTGGCGCCGACGGCCGCCGTGAAGGTCGACGCCTTCATGCCGCCCGTGTTCGGCTTCAAGCAGATTGCCAACTTCCAGGTGTACTCATATCCGAAGCCGGGCACGTACCTGATGGCTGCCGCCGTCGTCCTGCTGTGCGCGGCGCTGTTCATCGCGTGGCGCGACTGCCGGAAGGCGGCCTGCGCGTAAGCCCGAAACCTGAATCTCATGCTTGCCCTCCTCCTCGCCGTCACGCTCGTGCAGCAGTCGGGCGCCGGAGACATGCCCGCAATCGTGCCAGGCGCGCCCGAAGGCCGGCCGCCGATTTCGCAGGCGTCACCGCTGCAGGCGATGGTCGACCGGGCGAACCCCGGCGACACGGTGACAGTGCCCGCCGGCAGCTACGACGGCGACCTGATCCTCGACAAGCCGCTGCGCCTGGTCGGTGAGGGTCGTCCCCTGCTGCGCGGATCGGGCACGGGCAGCGTTGTGCGCGTGCGCGCCGACGAGGTCGTCGTCGAGGGGTTCGACATCGACGGGCGGGGCGGCGGCGACCTCGGCCGCGATCCGTCCGGCATCCACATCACGGGCCACCGCGTGGTCATCCGCAACTGCCGGATCCGCGGGTCGCTCTTCGGGATCTACCTCCGCGAGGCCGACGGCGCCGTCGTCGAGGGCTGCCGCATCGACGGCATTCCCGGCAAGGACCCGGGCGACAAGGGGTCGGGCATCCACGTGTGGAACACCAACGGCTTCACGCTCGCCGGCAACGAGATCGTCGACACGCGCGACGGGCTCTACATCCAGTCCTCGCCGAACGGCCGCGTGACGCGCAACGTCGCGCGCGACCTGCGGTACGGCCTGCACTACATGTTCTCGGACGACAACGTGTTCGAGGACAATCGTTTCGAGAACGGCGCGGCAGGCACCGCGATCATGTATTCGAACCGCATCGTCTTCCGTCGCAACCAGTTCCTCAGAAACCGCGGCTTCGCGTCGGTGGGGCTGCTGTTCAAGACGTGTGACGATGTCATCGCGGAGGACAACCTGATTGCGGACAACGCGCGGGGGATTTTCGTCGAGGGCTCGTATCGCAACGTGTTCCGGCGCAATATCATCGCGCAGTCGGACATCGCCGTGGTGATGTACGACTCGGAAGGCGGCCACCGGTTCGAGCAGAACTCGTTCGTGGCGAACTTCTCGCCGCTCTACCTGGTGGGCAAGCGGACCGACACCATCTTCCGCGGCAACTACTGGTCGGACAACGGCGAGCCCGACCTCGACGCCGACGGCCACAGCGACCGGCCGTACCGGCTCTCGAACGTCTTCGACCATCTGCGCGGCAACCTGATGGCGGCCGACCTGTTCGCGCAGGGCTTCGCGGCCACGGCCCTCGGCGTCGCCGAACGCGCGTTCCCGGTGCTCGACCCGATCCCCGTGGTGGACGACCGCCCGCTGGCCCGGCCGCCGGCGCTTCCCGACGTGCCGATGGACGATCCGGGCGAGCGTCGCGCGGGACCGTGGGGGCTGGCCGCATCCGCCGCCTCGCTCGCGGCAGGCCTGGTGCTTTTCGCGACCGGACGCCGGCGAAGGGCCTGACGGATGACGATTGCTGATTGCTGATTGCTGATTGCTGATTGAGAAAGGGGTTGACGAGTGCCAGCTTCAAGGAATCGACAATCGACAATCAGCAATCGACAATGATCAGGAGGACGTCGCGTGTGATCCGATTTCGCGCCTTCTCGAAACACTACGGCCCGCACCGCGCGGTTGACGACCTGACGTTCACCGTCGGCCGCGGCGAGATCGTCGCGCTGCTCGGGCCGAACGGCTCGGGCAAGACGACGTCGATCAAGGCGGCGGCGGGCCTGATCCGGCCGTCGTCCGGCGAGGTGCTGCTCGGCGAACCCGGGCGGCCCGCGGGCGATCCGACGGCCCGCCGCATCGCGTCGTTCATGCCGCAGAAGGTCACGTTCCCCGACTCGCTCTCGGGCCGAGAGGTCGTGGAGTTCTACCGCGCGCTGCGGGCGCTCGATCGGGCGCGGGTCGACGCGGTGCTGCGGTTCGCCTCGCTTAACGGCGCGGGCGACCGGCTCGTCGGCACCTACTCGGGCGGAATGGTGCAACGACTCGGGCTCGCCGTGGCGATGCTGCCGGAGGCACCGATCCTGCTGCTGGACGAGCCCACCGCCGCGCTGGATCCCGACGGTCTCTGCGCGTTCTACAGCCTGTTGGACGAGCGCAAGGGCGCCGGCGCGACTGTTTTTTTCAGCTCGCATCAGATGGGCGACGTCGAGCGCCTCGCCGACCGGTTCGCGATCCTCGTCGAGGGCCGGCTCGTCGCCGCGTTCACGCAGCGCGAGCTGAGCGCACGCCTGGCCGATCGCGGGCTGATGCGCGTGCGGCTCGATCGGCGTCCCGAGGGACTGCTCGAGCGCGTTCGTGCGGTCGCGCCGAAGGCCTTGTGGGCGGTCGACGAATTGATTGTTCCGGGACCGGCGTCGATGCGGCCCGCTGTGCTGGATCTGGTGCGCGAGACCGGCGTCGAGATTCGTGGCTTGACGGCGGATGAGGGCCGGCTCGACGCGTTCTACCGCGAGCTGGTCGGACAGGGAATGACCACGGAATGACCACGGAATGAACCACGGAATGACCACGGAATGAACCACGGAATGAACCACGGAATGAACCACGGAATGACCGCGGAATGACCACGGAATGACCACGGAACGAGCACGGAATAGTCGTGGGCGGCGCTCAGCGCTCGGCGCCCGGCGCTCGGTACTCGGCGCGATCACCGCGCTTGCGATCGCTTGCGCGGCGGGGCCGCCGCAACCCGTGCCGCTCGACACGAAGAACACCGAGTGCGCGCACTGCCGGATGATCGCCTCCGACGTCCACTTCGCCGCCCAGATCGTCGCGCCGGGCGAAGAACCGAAGTTTTTCGACGACATCGGGTGCCTGCGCGACTATCTGAAGGCCTCGCCGGCGCTCGCGAAGGAGTCGGTGGCCTATGTCGCCGACCACCGCACGGCGGAATGGGTGCCGGCTTCAGGCGCGGTCTACACGAAGGTGACGGGGCTCAGCACGCCGATGGACTCGGGCGTCATCGCGCACGCAACCGCGGCGTCACGCGATGCGGACGCGGCGGCACGCGGAGGCGCGCCGCTGTCTGCGAGCGATCTCTTCGGGCCTGGCGGCCCGCCACGAGGACGATGACCCGCACGCCAGCGGCGCGCCCGGCGGGGTGCACCCCTCGACTGTGCTCGGGGTGCCCTGAGCGTGGTCGAAGGGCAGCGGGCCCCGTCGATGATGAGATTGACTGAGCGGATCGTTGTGACGAATCAACGCCGCGCGTGAGGAGCGCGAGCGAGCGGCGTGGGGCGAAGGGGTCCCACAAGCGAGCGCGCCAGGCGGGGTGCAGGGGCATGGGCGTTAACCTCACGTCGGGCAGAACTGGCGAACAGAGAACCGGGAACCGGGAATGCCCAATGAGCTCACTCCTTGCTCCCTGTGCGGGCGGTCTTCGCGGAGGCAGCCAGGATCGCGGCCAGCTCGGTTGCTTCGCGAAGGAGTCCGCTGAGATCGGCGTCGAGCAACTTCGCACGCTGAATGACGTGCAACCAGTAGCGAGACTCCCTGACCTCC
>CAYHSN010000241.1:0-5654 GCA_964359235.1 uncultured Vicinamibacterales bacterium
GCAAGGCCCGAAGCGCACGAACGTCGTTGATCCTCAACCGCACGTCCTAGTTCAGGAGATGGAACGATGCTGAAACGCGCACTGATTGTCTCGGTGCTCTGTGGGATCGCCGCCGCGACGCTCGCGGCGCAGGCCCCGTCACCCGCGTCGCCGGCGAAGGTCACGGCGATCAGAGCCGGCCGCCTGATCGACCCGGAGACCGGCACCGCCGCCGCCAACCAGATCATCCTGGTCGACGGCGAGCGAATCAGAGAGGTCGGCGCCGACGTGAAGATCCCTCCGGGCGCCGAGGTGATCGACCTGTCGAAGCTGACCGTGATGCCTGGCCTGGTGGAGGCGCACACCCACATGGGGATCACCTACAAGGAGTTCCCCGAAAACAACATCTACTACCTCACCTACATCCTCGAGGGCTCCCCGCTGCGTGCCATCCAGGCGGCCTCGAACGGGATCCAGATGCTCAACTCGGGTTTCACCGTGGTGCGCGACGTGGGCAACAACGCGCTCTACGTGGACGTCGCCCTGCGGATGGCCATCGAGCAGGGCTGGCTCCCCGGCCCGACCGTGATTCCCTCCGGTCCGATGATCGGCAGCACGGGCGGCCAGTTCTGGCCGACGCCGGAGATGTACAAGCAGCACAACATCATGTATCCCGAGTACATCGACGCCGACTCGCCAGACGAGATCGTCAAAGCGATCCGGGAGAACATGCTGTTCGGCGCCAAGACGATCAAGCTGTGCATCGACTGCAAGCCGTGGGGCTACTCGGTCGACGACATCAGACTGGCCATCCGCGAGGCGGCCAAGGGGGGCTGCAAGGTGGAAGGCCACGTCCAGACGCCCGAAGGCGCGCAGCGCGCCATCGACGCCGGCATCTACATCATCGCGCACGGCCGCGCCTTGACCTCTGAACATCACAAGCAGATGGCGCAGAAGGGCATCTTCCTCGCGGGCACCGACACGCCCTTCACGCCGTACCGCGGCAGCGAGGCGGCGTTCAAGATCACGGTCGAGAAGCTCCGCAGCGCCTACGACAACAAGGTGCCGCTCACGTTCTCGACCGACATGGACTATTGGAACGACCGGATGAAGACCGAGAAGGGCGAGTGGATGACGCGCGGCGAGATCACGATCAACTTCCTGCTGACCTGGAAGGCGGCGAAGATCCCGGCGCCCGACGTCCTCAAGGCGCTGACGATCAACGGCTACAAGGCGGCCGACGTGATCAACGAGCGCGGGCCGATCAAGCCGGGGCTCTACGCCGACATCATCGCCGTGCCTGGCGATCCGCTCACCGACATCGATGCGGTGCGAAACGTCCAGTTCGTGATGAAGAACGGCACCGTGTTCAAGAAGGACGGCGTGATGGTGCCGGAGAAGGCCTTCCATCCCGGGCCGATCAAGGGGTGGAACCGGCGATAAGGGCCCGCCATGAAGACCTATGACGTGGCGGTGGCGGGCGCCCTGGGCCTGGTGGGCACCACCATGGTCCACATCCTCGAGGAGTACGACTTCCCGGTAGGCAGGTTGGTTCTGCTCGAGCAGCGCGACCTCGTCGGGGCGCCCGTGCGTTTCAAGGGGCAGACGCTCTACACGGAAGAGGCGCGAGAAGAGGCCTTCCAGGAGGTCGACATCGCGCTCTTCGCCACCAACGAGGAGGTCAGCCAGGACCTGGTGCCGAAGGCGGTACGGCAGGGCGCGATCGCGATCGACAACAGCCGGGTGTACCGTCTCGACCCGGACGTGCCGCTGGTGGTGCCCGAGGTGAACCCGGAAGACCTCGACTGGCACCACGGCATCATCGCCAGCCCGAACTGCACCACCATCGCCACGATCGTCGTCCTCAAGCCGCTCCACGACCTCTCGCGCATCACGCGCGTGGTTGCGTCAACCTACCAGTCGGCGTCGGGCGGCGCGGTGCGCGGCATGCTGGAGCTCCGGAAGCAGGCGATGGACGTGGCCGCCGGCTTCGCGCCGACCCCGCCGTCGGTCTTCCAGTACCAACTGGCCTTCAACCTGATCCCGTTCATCGATGTCTTCGAAGCCGACGGCTACACGCGCGAAGAGTGGAAGATGATCCACGAGACGCGCAAGATGCTGCACGATCCCGGCATGCGGATCACCGACACCGCGATCCGCGTGCCGACGCTCGTCTGCCACGCGGTGAGCTGCAACATCGAGACCGAACGGAAGGTGACGGCCGGCGAGGCGCGGGCGGCGCTCGGTCGCGCGCCGGGTGTCAAAGTGGTCGATGACATCGAGACGCTGGAGTTTCCGCAGCCGATCGAAGTGGCGGGAGGCAACCTCACGCACGTGGGCCGCATCCGGGAGGACTTCTCGATCGAGAACGGGCTGAACCTGTGGCTGGTGTCCGACAACGTGCGGAAGGGCGCGGCGCAGAACGCGGTCCAGATCGCGCAGGCGCTCGTCGAGCGCGGGCTGCTGGAGAAGCGGCAGACGCTCGGCGATGCCGTGTTCCATCGTCGGCGGACGGCCGGGCCTATCGCGCGATGACGCCGGTGTACTCCGGCTCCACGTTCTCGAAGAACACGCCCTGGAACTGACCGGGCTTGAGGGGCGGCAAGTCCAGTTCGATCCGGTATTCACGGTCGGGGCTCAGCAGCGACACGTCCGCGTAGAACCCCACGAACGTGCGCCGCGCCACGCGCACGGCCGAGTACGCCTTGCGCAGCTCGACCGTCCGGCCGTCGATCTTCAGGCGCGCCTCCCACCGATCGTCCGGCTCGGCGATCTGCACGAACAGCAGCAACCGCTCCGGCGCCAGCCACGTCGTCCGGTAATCCTCCGCGTCCCACGGAATCGGCCACGCCTTCGCGCGGGCCGCCAACTGATCGAAGACGCGCTTCGGGATCGTGAAGGCGCTGGTGAACGTGCCGCCGGTGAAGGTCGGATCGTGGCGGCCGATCGGCTGGAGGCGGCTGAAGGGCGCGCCGTCGAAGCGGACCGTCACGGCGATCGCGTTCGCGCCGGACCGCGAGAACGGCAGGTTGCGATCGTTGACGCGGACAGCGTTCACGTCCGGCGGACCGCCTCCACCGCCACCAGGGGCCAAAGGTCCGGATCTGCCGCCGCCGGCAACGTTCGGGGCGAGCACGAGCAGGTCGGCGGTCGTGCCGGCTTCGCCGCGCACGCCGCTCACGTGCAGGACGCCGTCGGCGATCGACGCGGTCCCGGGCGCGTTGAAGAGCATCGGCTCGTGCATCCCGCCGGGCGCCGGCTGAAGCTCCAGGACGAGCGCGGATCCGCCGTCCATCGCGATCGAGACCCGATCGCCGAACGACCACACTCCGGCGCCGGCCTTGCCGACGAGTCGTCCCTCGAGCGGATAGAGTTCTTTGAGAACGACACGTGCCGCCGACCCTGGTTGTGCACGCGTGACATCCGTAGGGGCCGACCTTGGTCGGCCCAACCCCGTAGCCCGCGTGACATTCGTAGGGGCCGGCTTCAGCCGGCCCGTCAACCCGACCGTCTCGTCCAGCGCGAGCTCGGCCGTCATGCGCCGCGCGTTCGGATTGAACAGAAAGATGTAGCCGCGATCGTCGACGATCGCCGACGTCCCGTCGATCGCGCCGAGCGCCGGCTGACCCAGAATCGTACGCGTCCGCCGCAGGTAGTCTTTATTGATGTCGGTCCACTCGATCCACCGGCGGAACCACCGCGTGTCCTCCTCGGAGAAATGGCGGTGCTCCTCGAGGTCGCGCGCCGGGATCATGTTCAGCACGTTGTTCCACCCGGCGATGGCGATCGACGAGAGCAGGGAATAGCGCCAGCCGAGGTAGTCCCAGTCGCGCGCGCGGAAGCGCGAGAGCCTCACGTCCGTGTCGGTCTTGACCTGCGGCATGTCGCCCGTGTCGTCGCTGCGCGAGGTCTGGTGCGTGATGAAGCCAGGCACGATCTCGCTCGGCGCGAACTCGTAGTTCTTGTAGCGATACGCCGTGTAGCGCTCGCGATCGGCCGAGACGCGATCGAAGTGCAGATCGGGAAACGGCACGAAGCTCTCGGGCTGCTCGTCGTTGAACGTCGGGTGCGGGTAGCTCCCGGCCAGCCAGCTCCACGGCCCGTAGAGGTGATAGGCCTGGCGGCCGTCGATCGCGATGTCCGGCACGCGGCGGCGCAGCTCCTCCATCACGCGCCGCCAGCCCGACCACTGCGCGTACCGGCTCGTGCCGTCGTAGCCGAGAAACGTGTGGTCGAACGCGTAGCCGCCGATGCCGGTCTTCTGGTGGAACGCCACGAGCGTGTCGATCAGCCAGTCCTGGAAACCGCGGACGCCGAGGCTCGCATACTTCCGGTTCGGGTTGTTCCTGGCCGCGACCAGCCATGCCGGATTCTGCGAGAACGGGACGACGGGGTACACGTACGCCACGAGCTTGAGGTGCTTGGCACGCGCGTAGTCCAGCATGTCCTGCACCGGCGGCGGCACCGCGTCCGTCCTCGGGTCCCACTCGCCCTTGCGGATCTTCTGGCCCAGCCCCAGCCAGAGGAGGTTCTCCCAGCTCCAGTCGTCCGCGCTCTCCACGCGCCGTGACAGATCCGAGTTTGTCGGCGCGTAGAGCACGTATGCGGCGCCCAGCTCGGCGGCGCGGTCGAGGATGCGCCGGTATTCGGCCCGGCCTTCCGGCGTCGCTGCGTCGATCTGGTAGTCGTTCACGCACCAGCCGACGAACAGGTTCAGGGGCTTCGCCGGCCTATAGATAAGGAAGGTACGGACCAGCTCGGTGAACGCGTCCACCTCCGCCTCATCCATGCCCGGCGGCGCGTCGGTAGGGTCGAGCTGCCATTCGGGCCGCATCCGCTCCGGCAGCCGCCGGCCGGTCAGCCGGTACGGCGCGAGCAGCCCGCGGTCCGCCGCGAACGGCCCCTCGTCGGTGCGCCAGTCGATGTCCGGCTTGTAGCGAATTGAGAACGCGTTCGCCTCGCGCCGGAACTCGAGGAACGGGTTCTGGACGACGGCGAGCAGGCCGTTCGATCCGGCGAAGCGCAGACACCCGCCGTAGTCGCCGGTGCCCAGGTTCGGGCGTGCGCTCTTCGGCACGTACACGTCCGCGACCGACTCCGCGAACGCCGCGCGGAACACGGTCACAGCGTCGATGCGGAGCGTTCCGGCGGGGGCGGACGCGACGACCACCTGCTTGCTGACGAACCGCCAGCCGGGTTTGAGCTCGTACACGACTTCCAGCCGGTACGGGTTCGCCGTCCAGGTGTACGTGACCCGATCCTGGCCGGCCTTGCGCGCCGGGGCTGGCAGCGCGCCGCTGTCGTACGTCGTTCCGCCGATGGCGATCGCGAAGTCGTCCTGGCGGAAGCCATACGTGGCGCCGATCGTCGCGTCGGCGATCGACACGAGTCCGCGATCGCCGAGCTGCGCGGTGATCTGGCCGTTGGAGAGCGTGACCGGGCGGGCTGGCGCGGCGGCGACGGATGGCACGCCGGCGAACCCGCAAGCGAACAGAAGGGTTGAAACGAGCAAACGAGGCGTCGTGCGAGTCATGCGCGATCCCCTTTGCGAGTCGAGGCCGTGGACCGGCCGTATGCTAGCCCAAAGCATCTCTCGTGGCACAGGCCCGACCATCACGCTTAGCCTCGCACGATCACCTCACCGGGGTCAGCGTGGTCTCAGTGTTAGGATGCTG
>CAYHSN010000242.1:0-2523 GCA_964359235.1 uncultured Vicinamibacterales bacterium
GAAGTGGCCCTCGCCCGCCTTGTCGCGCACGGACGACTCGATCGCGCGATACGCCGCGCGCACGGCCGCCTCGCCAGCGAGGTTGAGTCGCACGCCGCCGACGTCGGTCTTGTGCGTGATTGTCTCCGAGAGCAGCTTCAGCACCACCGGGTCGCCGATCGCCGCGGCGGCCGCTGCCGCCTCGTCCTCGGTCTTCGCCACGCGCGTCGCGACCGTCGGGATGCCGTAGGCGGCGAGCACCTGCTTCGACTCGACCTCGGTCAGGATCGTGCGGCCCGATTCGCGCACGCGGCGGATGATGGCGCCGACTTCGTCGCGCGCGGTGCTCTCCTCGGGCGTCACCGCGGCCGCGGGCGTCTCGTAGAGACCGCGCAGGTTGTCGGTGTAGCGCCACATGTAGGTGAACACGCGCGCCGCGGTGTCGGGATACGGGAACGTCGGAATGTTCGCGCGATTGAGGATCGCCTGTCCGGCCGCCACGTCGGCGCCGCCCATCCAGCTCGCGAGCACGGGTTTCCCCGCGAGACTCGCGTGCGGCTTGAGCGCCTCGGCCGTGCGCGTCGGATCGGTCATGGCCTGCGGCGTGAGAATCACGAGCATGCCGTCGCTGTTGGGATCCTTCGCGGCGATCTCGAGCGCCTTCGCGTACCGCTCGGGCTCCGCGTCGCCGAGGATGTCCACCGGGTTGTTGCGGCTCCAGTGCGCCGGCAGGAGCTGGCTGTACGCCTCGAACGTCTCCGGTGAGAGCGGGGTCAGCTCGCCGCCGTTCGAGATGAGGGAATCGCACGCGAGCACGCCAGGCCCGCCCGCGTTGGTGAGGATCGTGAGGCGCGGGCCCTTCGGCCGCGGCTGCTTCCCGAGCACCTCCGCCATGTAGAACAGCTCGGCGATGTCGTCCACACGCAGCACGCCGCAGCGCCGGAACGCGGCATCCAGCACCTCGTCGCTGCCGGTGAGCGCGCCGGTGTGCGAGGCCGCGGCCTTGGCCGCCGCCGACGTCCGGCCCGCCTTGATCACGATGATCGGCTTGGTCAGCGCCACTTCGCGCGCCGCCGACAGGAACTTGCGCGCGTCGCCCACCGACTCCATGTACATGACGATGCTGCGGGTCTGCGGATCGTCGCCGAGATAGTCGATGAGATCGCCCCAGCCGACGTCGGCCATCGATCCGATCGACACGAACGAGCTGAACCCGACGTTCTCCTGCAGGCTCCAGTCGAGCACGGCCGTGCACAGGGCCCCGCTCTGGCTGATGAACGCGACGTGGCCGGGCCGCGCGATGGTGCTCGCAAACGTCGCGTTGAGCCCGGTGAGCGGGCTCATCACGCCCAGACAGTTCGGGCCGATGACGCGCATGCGGCCGCGGCGCGCCTCCTCGACGACCTGCCGCTCGTACCGCACGCCGTCCTCGCCAGCCTCCTTGAAGCCGGCCGAGATCACGATCGCGCCCGGCACGCCCTTCTCGACGCACTCGCGGATGAGCCCGGGCGAGGTCGGCGCGGGCGTGACGAGCACGGCGAGATCGATCTCGGCGGGCACGTCGGCGATCGTCGGATACGCCTTGATGCCGAGCACGCCGTCGCGCTTCGGGTTGACCGGAAACACCGTGCCGCCAAACGGGTTCTGAATGAGGTTCCACAGCACGGTGCGGCCGACGCTGCCGGCCTTCTCGGTCGCGCCGATGACGGCAACGTTCTTGGGTTTGAAGATGGCGTCGAGCGCGCGGCGCTCGAAACGCAACACGTTACTGGGCGGTTTCGGTTTCAGGGTGACGTCCTGCTGATTGCTGATTACGTCTCTCCGCCGCTGTGCTCGAGCCGGTACTGCGCAACGCGCACGGCCGCGTCGGCCCGCTTGGGATCGATCCGGCCCTTGAAATACGCGCCGTCGACGAGCGTGACGCGCGGCGCGACGATCTCGCCTTCGACCGTGGCGCCCGCCTCGATCTCGATCCACTCCGATGCCGTGATGGTACCGGTCGCTTCGCCGGCAATCCTGACCGACTTCGCGAAGACATCGGCCTTGAGGCGGGCCGCAGGCCCGATGGTGAGGCGGTGCTGCGGGAGCCGAATCTTGCCCTCGACGTGCCAGTCGATGGTCAGGTCTTCCTGGGCCGTGACTTCACCGCGGATGATCACTCCCGACACCCCCTTCCATGCATTGTAGTGCCTCGTCCGGACGCCGTGCATCAAGGGAAACCCGGGTGCCGACCAGCCAATCGGTTGGCCACCCCCGGCCAACCGATTGGCCACCTCACGGATGAGCTGTCCCCCGCGGATCTCCGAAGGTGCTGAATGACAGTCGGTTGGGGACCCTGTCAAGCTGCGTCACGCGGTACGGATGTTGCTCTTAGGTCGAATGCCTCCCCGCGGCTCACGCCTGAGGTCCATTCGCGATGCTCTGGTTTCTGGAACGGCAGGCCGAGGTGCTGATTTGCGAGATTCGGCACGCCCAGGACGGCCCGGAATTCGAGCTCGCCATCAGCGCGCCGGGGATTCCGGAGCGGATCGAGCGGTTCGAGCA
>CAYHSN010000242.1:2623-5650 GCA_964359235.1 uncultured Vicinamibacterales bacterium
TACTTCGCCGCGTGCGCGAAGTACTCGGTGGGATCGATCGGCACGTCGATGACGGAAGGCCGGCAGAGCCGCAGCGCCTCGTCCACGGCACGCCCCAGCTCCTCGAGCGACGCGACCCGTCGCCCCCACGCGCCGAGCGCCTCGGCGGCCTTCGCGAAATCGATCGGGCCGTACCGCACGCCGTAGTCGGGGTGACCGCGCTTGGCCTGCGCGACACGGATGAGACTCAGGGCGTTGTCGTTGTAGACGATGGTGACGATCGGGAGATCCCGCCGGACGCAGGTTTCGAGATCGGCAAACCCCATCGCGAAACCGCCGTCGCCCACGGTGCACACGACCGGCCGGCCCGGAAACCGGAGCTTCGCCGCCATCGCGGCCGGGAGCCCGTATCCCATGGCCGACAATCCGTTCGACCCCAGAAACGTCAGTGGCTCCCACGTCGTCCAGGCCTGCGACACGATGAACTTCACCGAGCCGACGTCGGTCGTCATGATCGTGTCGCGCGGGGAGCGATCGCGAAGGAGCCGGGTGACGTCGTACGGCGAGAGGCCGTTCACGGGAGGAGCGGAAGGCCGCAACACGCGCGTCATCTCGTCGCGCAGACCACGGACGTCCTCGCTGGTCCACTCGTACGGTCCGAGCGGCGTGGCGAGCAGGCCGTCGATCGCGGCGCCCGGCTCGCCGACCACTTCGTGCTCGGGCCTGAACTCGCCCGCCGCGATCGACATCGGCCCGATCGACACGATGCGCAGCGTGTGGTGCCAGATCTTGTCGGACTCGACCGGATCGTAACCGAGGCCCACGAGCAGATCCGCGCGGTTGAAGAAGTCCAGCAGCACGGCGTCGCCGGCGACACCGGCGCAGATCCCGCAGAAGAGCGGATGGTCCTCGGGCAGGATGCCCTTCGCCTTCGGCGTCACGAACGCGGGCACGCCGAGCGCGTCGACGAAGCGCCGCACGAGCGGCGGCGAGGTGAAGGGATCGAGGTCGAGGCCGATGAGGACGACCGGACGCTTCGCGCGCTCGAGGATCCCGCGCATCCGCGCGATGGCGTCGCGCGACGGCGCGGGCGGCGCGCTCGGTGTGAGATCGATCGCGCGGGCGTCTTCAGTGACCCGTTCGTCGCGGCGGCCCATGTCGCTCGGGAGCGCCAGGTGTACCGGCCCCATGCGCGGCTCGACCGCCGTGCGCCACGCGCGCCGGACCTTCGCGGCCGTGTCGGTCGCATCCAGCGTCAGGGTGGCCTTCGTGAACGGACGGTAGACGGCGTTGAGGTCGAGATTCTGGTGGGTGGCGTACGGGCGCGACGCCTCGGCGATCGACGCCGTGATGGCGATGACGGGCGAGCGGTCGAGGAAGGCGTTCGCGACGCCGAGCGTCATGTTCACGGCGCCGGGTCCGAGCGTCGAGACGCACACGGCCGGCTGCCGCTCGAGCTGGCCGAGCGCGTCGGCGAGAAACGACGCGGTGGTCTCGTCGCGCACCAGGACGAACTCGATGCCGATGCGGCGCGCCGCGTCGATGAAGTCGAGGATCTCGCCGCCCGGCAGCCCGAACATGCGCGTCAGGCCGGCGTCGCAAAGCGTACGGGCCAGGACCTCGGCGCAGGTCACTGCAGGAACTCGCGGGCGAACTGAAGAAAGGCGTGCACGTCGGCGAAGTTGCTGGCGAGGCCGACCGACATGCGCACGGCGCCGCTGCTCTTGCCGTCGATGCAGCGGCGGAAGTCCTCGTACTCCATGTGCTCGCCCGCCTGGCGGAAGCAGGTCACCAGCTCGTCGCGCTCCAGCCCGAGCGCCATCTCGCCGGCGCCCGGGTTGCAGAAGCACCCGGTGCGGAGCGAGATGTTCCGCCGCGCGGCGCGTGCCTCGACCAGCCGGTGATCGATGAACTGCCCGCCCGAATCATAGAGGTTCACGGTCACGGTTGCGCCGCGCGATTTCATCGATCGCGGTCCGTACAACCGCACGAGCGGGCGCCCGTTCGCGTGCCGCATCTCCAGCAGGCGGTCGATCATCCAGCCGGTGAGGCACCGGACGCGCTCGTGGATGAGGTCGAGGCCGATCGACTCGATGAAGTCGAGGCCGATCTCGATGCCGGGGATGCCCGTGTAATTCAGCGTGCCGTCCTCGAAGGCGGCCGAGCCGGCCGCGAGCGCGTAGCGGTCGGCCTGCACCGACGCGACCGAGATCGTCCCGCCGGCGAACCACGGGCGCCTGAGCTTGGCGAGCGCCGGCCAGCGCGCGATGAGCGCCCCGACGCCGGTCGGATACCCGAACATCTTGTAGAAGGAGATCGACACGAAGTCGGGATGCCACCGGTTCAGGTCGAGCCGGTTGGTCGGCACGAACGCCGCGGCGTCGAGGAGCACGTCCCACCCGCGCTCGTGCGCGCGCGCGATCCACTCGAGCGGGTGCTGCACGCCCGAGAAGTTCGACTGCGCCGGGTACGCGAACAGGTTGTGACCGTCCGGATTCGCGAGACCAAAGAAGACGTCGAGCGTCTTCTCGTCCACGCGCATGTGCGGCGGCAGGGTCGGCACGTAGGTCGTCTTCGCGCCCCGCGCGCGATCGAATTCACGGATGCCGTTCACCGAGTTGTGGTTGTCGAACGTCAGGAGGAACTGATCGCCGGCCTGGAAGGGATACGCCTCGCCCACCAGCTTGAGCGCGTGCGTGGCGTTGGCCGTGAAGATCGCGGCGTACTCGTCGGGCGACGCGCTGAAGAAGCGCAGCACGCGCTCGCGGCACCGCTCGACGTGCTCGGTCGCGACGACCGACGTCGGGTTCAGCGAGTGCGGGTTGCCGAAGACGTCCGACCTGAGCAACTCCAGGTGCCGCGCGATCTGCGAGTCGCCGTACATGCCGCCGCCCGTGTAGTCGAGGTAGACGTGGCCGTGCTCGTCGAGCCGCCGGAACTCCGTCGCGCGCAGCTCGTCGAGCGTCCGCGTCGTCTCGTAGCGCGGATACGCCTTGAGGAACTCGGCGGAGGATGCCTGCAGCGTCGCGCGGTGCGAGGCCGGGGTTG
>CAYHSN010000243.1:0-5594 GCA_964359235.1 uncultured Vicinamibacterales bacterium
AAGAGTCCCCTGGCCGTCGAGGCCGAGCGGCTCGCCACCGAGTGGCGGCGCGGAGCCGGCCGATGAAGCGCGCGCTCGTCGCCCTGCTCCTCGGCGTGCTCACGACCGCGGCGCCCGCCGCGGCCCAGACGCCGAACGCGTCGCCCATCGACGTCAACAAGATGTGGGAATCGATCAACGGGCAGTACTCGGCGCAAAAGGGACAGATCGCGAAGGATGTCGTGCGCGATCCGCAAACGGGCGCCGTGAGGACGGACGACGCCGCCTACACGGGCAAGGACAAGACCTATCGGCAGATCGAGACCGAGGTCAGGGCGCTGGACGCTGCGCGCCGGCAACAGGCGCGACAGCTCGAAACCGTCCGCAGCGGCGAGCTCGGATCGATCGCGCGGGATGGCGGCGTCGATCCCGGCACGATGAAGGACACGGGGACCGCGCCCGGCGAAGCGACGAGCCGCGGCATCGCGGGCGACCGCGACATCACGCTCGGCAAGGTGGGTGACGTCAACAAGGTGGCGGCGGCCGCGCGCGCCAAGCACTTCACCGTCGAGTACGGCAAGGGCTACATCAGGATCAAGGAACTCAACACCGTGATCTGGGACCCGCCGAAGCCACGCGGGCTCTCCGAGCGTGTCGCCGCCGCCAACGATGCCGAGTTCGCGCCCGCGAAAACCGTGAACGCGCAGATCAAGAAGGGCATGCCGTACCTCGGCAACCCGCCGAAGCCGGGCGCCGGCGATGCCGACATCGGCGACTGGACGCAGAACGTCGCGAAGTCCGTGCTGAAGGCCGGCGACGTCACCGGTGCCGATCCCGCGACCCAGGATACCTTCGCGCGCATCAAGGCCGGCCACGATCCCGAAGGATCGCTCTATCCCGTCGGCGCCTCGCCCGCCGAGAAGACGCGGGCGCTCCAGCAGTTCAACGACCGCGCCGTGAGTCAGCTCGGCGACGCGCACCGCAAGTCGAAGGCGGGCTTTGAGGAGGCGTTCCGGAAGCTCGACGAGAAGATCGCGCAGGCCGGCAACGACGCGGACGCGAAGGCGCTCCGCCAGCAGCGCGCGATCCTCGCGCAAGACGAAGCGTTCACCGAAGCGCCCCTGTACAAGAAGAATCCCGAGATGATGTACGAGATCGCGCACGGCGTTCGCCTCACGCAGCGGATCGATCCGAAGACCGGAAACGTCTGGTACGACGCCTCCGATGGACGGCGGGTGACCCAGGAGGACATCCTCGCCCACAAGGAAGCGAGCGTGAAGCGCCTCACGCGCGCGATCGAGGCCGACGTGCCGCGCGAGCCGGCCGCCGGCGCGCTCCAGCCCACGAAGACGGCGAGGACGATGTTCTGGGCCGGCGTGTTCTTTGGAACCTATCACGCGTACGAAGCGGAGCGGCAGACGGCCGAGGCAGAGAGGCGGGACATCAGCTGGGGCGCCGTAGGCTGGAACAGCGCGCTCAACATCCTCGGCGTCAACGGCGCGATCCAGGCCGGCAAGGCGGTCGGGTACGAGACGCAGCAAGGCATGCGGGAATACGTCCAGCAGGAGATCGACGCGTACCGAAAGGCCGGAGGCAATCCCGACGACCCCGACTTCAAGCGCTGGCTCATCGCCAAGGCGCAAGTCCGCGCGACCGCGCTCGGCACGTACGAGGCGCTCAAGGGGTTCCCGCTGATCGGCGACCTCGTCGCCGCGCCGGAAGCGACGTGGAACCTCCAGCAGGCCCAGATCGACTATTTCGACGCCCAGCGCAACCAGCTTGCGACCGAATTCGAGAACTTCGCCGCACAGGCCTCGCAGGAGGAAGCCGCACTGGACGCCGGCCGGCGCCTCGGCGCGGAGCTGACGCGGCTGGCCGCGGAGATCAACGCGATGCTCGCGCGGCTCGCGACGCTCGTGGCAGCCGCCGACGCGATGGCTCCGCAAGCGGCCGACGCGAAGCAGCCGTGGGCGGCCGACGACGACGCGCTGCGCCGTGTGTGCGACGAGATGAACGCGTTCGCGCAGAATCTCGCCGCCACACCGAGCGCGCAGGACGTCACGCAGCTCGCCACGCGTCTGACATCGGTGACGCGCGAAGCCGGGCCGGTGTGCCAGGCGGCGGACCGCGCGCTGGCCGACCAGCGGTTGGGCGCGATCAACGCGCAGGGCTTCGCGTTCCGCGTGGAAAACGGTATCCGCGCGCCGCTCTCTCGCGCGGAAGCGGACTACAACGCCGCGCGCCCCGGCGCGGAGGCACTGCTCGTACGCTCGCGCCAAGCCGACGCGCTCTTCGCCAAAGCCGCGCAGACGGACGCGGTGGCATCGCAGCACGCGACACAGGTCCGCGCGCTCGCCGAGCGCATCACGAAGAGCGCGACGGTCGTCGACGACGAAGTGAACCGGCTGATGGCCTCCGCGCAGAAGTTCAATCAGCTGCGCGGCCAGTTCTTCGACGGCGCCCGGCACTTCTACGCGAACGCCACCAGCGAGCCGTACAAAGTCGAACTGCGGCAGGTCGCCGCCACGGTGTCCACACCGACGATCGATCAGGCGGCAGCGCTGCAGTACTCGCGCCGCGCCCAGGCGCTGCGCGCGCTGGCCACCGAGCTCGCTTCGCTCGCAGGCAACACGCATCCGCCGTGCGCGGCGCTGCCGGCATTCGTCGCGGCCCGGGACCAGTTGAAGGCCGCCGCCGCGCCCATGGAGGCCGCGCTCGCCCAAGCGACGGACGCGCTCGCAAACGGCCGCGCGTGCCTGGCGCGGGCGACGGCACCCATGGCGCCGCCGCCGACAGCATCCATCCCGCCGCGCCAGGATCTGGCCAAGGTGCTCGAGAAGGTGATCGCGGGCGTCGACAGGGAACAGAGCGCCACGCCGGTACTGGCGCCGCCCTCGCCTCCGCCGGCAGCCCCCGCGCCGCCGGGGACGACGGACCTTTTCAAAGTGTCGGAGGTTCACTATCCCAACGGCCAGCTCTGGAGCCGCACCTCCTACTACGCGAGCTTTCGCGGTCCGGGGCTCGCGTGCAAAGGGGCATCGCCGCCCGCGAAACCGAACGCCTGCAAGCACGGGCCGGAGACGACGTGGTTCCCGAACGGCCAGAAGGAAGAGGAGGGGCAGTGGGTCGACGGGCAAAGAGAGGGCCTCCAGAAGAGGTGGTGCGAAAACGGGCGCCTGCGCTTGCAGTTTGGCGCGAAGGCGGATCGCTTCGACGGCTCGACCACGTCGTGGCGCTGCGACACGGGTACCGTGAGTCATCACAGTGAGTACCGGGAGGGCCGGCTCAGAGTAGAGGAAGAGTACTGGGACAACGGCCAGAAGAAGTCGCACTGCGAGTTTAGCGGCAAGGACGACGCCAGCACGAAGCGCACGTGCTCTTTCTTCTCCTCCGACGGGAAGTTTCTCTACAGAAAGTGACGAAGGAGCTTGACATGCGCTTTGGTCGAATCATCCTTGCCGCCGCTCTCCTGCTCGGCGTTGGCCTCGCCTCCTCGGCCCAAGTCGCGGACCCGGACGCGCAAGCCTATCGACTCGGCGCGGACGCTGCGCAGGCCGCGCGCATCGATCCCGCGAACGCCGAGTCGATCGTGGCCGCGCGCTATCGCGAGGCCCTCACGCTCGGCACCGACGACGCGTCACGCGCGCGCATTCGCGCCGCGTTCCAGCGGGGCTACCAGGAAGCGCTCGCCGCGCCCAGCACGCCGACGCCATCGACGCCGCCCGTCGCCGCGCCGCCGCTCCCCTCCCCATCCGCAGCACGCATCTACGACGTGACCGTCGCCCGCGACGTCGCGTGGGGCCAGCCCGTCGGTCCGTCGACCGACCTCACACCCGACGTGAATCCGATCTACGTGTGGTTCCGCCACCAGGGTCTCGCCGCCGGCACGACGATCACCGCCGTCTGGTACTTCCTCAGCACCGCGACGCCGACGAAGATCGGCGAAGGCTTGGTGACGATCACGCCTCCCGCCGACTGGGGTCAGTTCAACTACGAACTGGCGGCCGGCAAGCGCTGGCCCGCCGGCGACTATCGGATTGAGATTCTCGTAGGTACGCAGCAGGTCGCAGAGGCCCGATTCCAGGTGGCGTCGGCGGGCGCGGGTCGGCGCTATACCGATGCGAGCCTCGGTTACTCGCTCACGATTCCGGCGGGCTGGGCGATCGACGCGGCGAACGCGGGCGAAGGGGTTGCATTGAGGCCGGCGGGAAGCCATGGCAAATGCAGCATCTATGCCCGCCCGCTGCAGCCCGGGGGCGATGCCACGAGCGCGGCCACCGGCTGGGAGGCCAACTTCCTGCGGCCCGGTTCAGGCACAAACCTGCACACCAAGGGCGGCGGGCGCGAGATCGCCGTCGGCGGCAACCGCGCATACGAGGGCCTCTATCGTGGTGACGAGATCACGGCGAAAGCCGTGTTCGTCGCCGCGCCGCCCCGTATCCTGATCATCGTCTGCATGTTCATGAGCCCGGAGTTCCTCGAGCGCGTGAACGACATCGACCAACTCGTGGGAAGTCTCGCCATTGGCGCGTTGGCCGCGACACCCGCCGTCACGCCCTCCACGCCGCCCGCAGCGCCACCACCTGCAACGCCATCGTTGCCAAAGCCGGTGAAAGATATTCTCGAAGGCCTCGGAAGAGTTCTTCGCGGTCGCTGAGCCCGATCGCCTGCGCAGCCCCATTCCATGGACTCGGCCGACACCCCTCTGCTACGGCCCTCTTTTTGGGCCGATCGTCTACCAGACACTTGACAGCGCGCCGTACGCGCGGATGTTCCGGTCCTTCGTCACGAGCGTGGCCGCGGCAAGGACGGCCGTGGCCACGATCAAGCGGTCGGCCGGGTCGCCGTGGAACGAACCAAGCTGTGTGGCCTTGACGGCGATGGCGGGAGTGAGCGGGAAAAGTCCGATGCGGGGGAGGGCCAGCGCCTGTTCAATCCACTCGAGCGGCGCCCGGTCGAGCGTGATACGCCCACCGGAGACGGCCGCCGCCACCTCGAAACAGCAGACCGCGGGCACGCCGATGCGGTCGGCGGCTTCGATGGCCGTCCGGCCGCGACGGCCGAGCCGCGACGGATCGCTGGCCCACCAGATCCAGGTGTGGGTGTCGAGGACGATCACCGATCGGCCTCCCACTGGTCAAGGATGGGAGCCACGATGTCGCCCCGCAGGGTGACGCTTCCGCGAAGCGACGCGGGTTCGGCCCGACGGGCGGGCACCACGCGGGCGACCGGCCGGCCGCGTTTGGTGACGACGAGCGACTCGCCCGTTTCGGCGACGCGGTCGAGCAGGGCGAGGCAGCGCGCCTTGAACGCGCTGGCGCCGATCGATCGATCATGCTCTGACATGACCATATCATGTGACCATTATGGTCCTCTGTCAAGACCTTGTGGCGCATCCCGGCTCTTGTCGTCGCCGGCTTCGGGCGGCGTGGGACGTCGGGCGGCCCGCGGTCAATCACCACCCGCGGCGGTCGCGACGACCGCGCAGACCGCTTACTCCCTCATCGCCGTTTCAAGTGCTGTCTTGCGGGCCTGAAGTTCACTCAGGCGCTTCTTCAGAGCGGTCATTTCCTTCTTGATTCCGCGTAGTTCTGTCTGGTTCTTCCCGCGCGACA
>CAYHSN010000244.1:0-5587 GCA_964359235.1 uncultured Vicinamibacterales bacterium
TTCGAGCTCCTGGCTCCTGGCTTAGACCTTCCTTCGTGCCTTCGTGGCTTCGTGGCTCCCTCGAGTCCGTATCCTACACGTCCTACGCTCCGTCGATCGCCAAGTTCGCTTCCGCGTTCAAGTCCATCCCGGCGGTCACGCCGGCGCGAAGGCGGCGCAAGCCGGCGGCGGCGATCATGGCGGCGTTGTCGGTCGAAAGCGCCAGGCGCGGCACGAACACCGGCAGGCCCACTCGCGCGCCGCGCGCCGCCGCTTCCGCGCGGAGCCGGCTGTTCGCCGCTACGCCGCCGGCAATCCCGATGCCGCGTGCACCGAGCCAGCTCGCCACCTCGAAGGTCTTGTCGAGCAGCGTCTCGACGACGGCCCGCTGGAAGCTGGCGCAGAGATCGACGACCTCCCGGGGCGTGAATCGCTCACCGTCCGCGTGCGCGCCGTGCTCGCCGTCCCGTCGTCGAACGTAGCGCAACACCGCCGTCTTCAGCCCGCTGAAGCTGAAATCGGTGCGATACGCCATCGACTTGGGCAAGAGGGCGGCAGGCGCGGTCGCGGTCGGGGCGTTGCGATCGGCATGTGTCATGCGCGGCACCGGCAGCGCGACCGCTCGATCGTTTCCGCCGCGCGCCAGGCGATCGATGATCGGACCGCCCGGATACCCGAGCCCCAGGAGCTTTGCCACTTTGTCGAACGCCTCTCCCGCCGCATCGTCGCGCGTGCGTCCGACGAGCTGGTACTCGCCCGGGCGCGGCACGTGATAGAGGCTCGTGTGGCCGCCCGACACGACGAGCACGGTCGACGGAAGCGGCAACTCGCCGTGCTCCAGGCACAGCGATTCGATGTGGCCCGCAAGGTGATTCACCGCGACGAGCGGCACGCCGAGCGACAGCGCGACGGACTTGCCGAACTGGACGCCGACGAGCAGCGATCCGACCAGGCCCGGCCCCTGGGTCACCGCGACTGCACCGAGATCGGTCCACGACGCGCCCGCATCCTGCATGGCGCGCTCGACGACGCCACAGATGTCACGGATGTGCTGGCGCGATGCGAGTTCCGGGACGACCCCGCCCCACTCTCGATGGATCTCGACCTGCGAGGCCACGACGCTCGAGCGAATGGCCCAGGGCCTCGCGGCGTCGTCAGTCTCGGCGACGACGGCCGCCGCGGTCTCGTCGCAGGAGGTTTCGATGCCGAGGATCAACATGGGACCAGTCACGACTGAGAACTCACAACTGAGGACTGACAACTGACAACTTGAGGTGAACGCGAAAAGCCGTCCCGAGCGTTTAGGCTTCAGTATCTCAGTCCTCGAAGTTGTCAGTTGTCAGAGCTTGTGAAGAAATCGGTGTAGGGGCCGCCTTTAGGCGGCCCTGTCTGGTCCGGCTGAAGCCGGACCCTACGATCGGTGCGATTTTTCCACAGGCTCTCAGTTGTCAGTTCGAAGTGTCTTGAGCGACTCGTGGTACGGCGGCCGAAAGATGCCGCGCTCGGTGACGATCGAGGTCACGTAGCGGTGCGGCGTCACGTCGAACGCCGGGTTGCGGATGAGCGCGCCTTCGGGCGTCACGCGCACCGATCCGAAATGACTCACTTCGCGCTGGGCCCGCTCCTCGATGGGAATGTGCGCGCCGTCGGGCGTGGCCAGATCGATCGTCGACAGCGGCGCGGCGACGTAGAACGGGATGTCGTGCTCTTTCGCGAGTACCGCGACCGTGTAGGTGCCGATCTTGTTCGCCACGTCGCCATTGGCCGCGATGCGATCCGCGCCGACCACCACGAGATCAATCTCGCCGTCCCGCATGAGCGGCCCCGCCATGCTCTCGGTGATGACGGTCGTCTGAATGCCGTCGCGCACGAGCTCCCACGCGGTCAGGCGGGCGCCCTGCAGGAACGGCCGCGTCTCGTCGGCGAACACCGACAGGTGTTTACCCTGCTCGACCGCGGCGCGGATCACGCCGAGCGCCGACCCGTAACCGGCCGTCGCGAGCGCGCCGGCATTGCAGTGTGTCAGGACGCGCGCCTGGTCGGGCACGAGCGCGGCGCCGTGCGCGCCCATCGCGCGGCAGCTCGCGACGTCCTCGTCGTGAATCCTCCGCGCTTCGCGCCCGAGGCGAGCCGCGATCTCCGCGGCCGACTCGCCGGCCTGGATCCCCTCGGCGAACGCCCCTTTCATCCGGTTGATCGCCCAGAAGAGATTGACGGCCGTCGGCCGTGTCGCGGCCATGAGATCGCACATCTTGTTGAACTCGACCGCGAACTGTTTCGTCCCCTTCGCCTGGCTGCGCCGCGCGCCGAGCGCAATCCCCATGGCCGCGGCCACCCCGATCGCCGGGGCGCCGCGAATGACCATGGTGCGAATGGCCTTGGCCACCTCCGGCGCCGTCCGGCAACGCAGGTAGACCTCCTGGCCGGGCAGCTTGCGCTGATCCACCATGACGACGACGTCGTCCTGCCACTCGATGGTCGGGAGCATTCTTCGGCGCTCGCCCGCGCTTTGCACTCAGAGCGCGTGAATTATTCAGCTTTCAGCCATCAGCTATCAGCCGTCAGTGCGTGCCCGCCTCGAAACACCACCGGGATTCTCGTGACTGGCGCTGAGAGCTGATAGCTGAGAGCTGGCGGTCCCTTCACCGCCTCTCAGATGATAGCAGGCTGCGGTCGAACGGCAGCGGAAGCAAGCGTGAGAGCTGGTAGCGCCCCTTGACTTCCTTGAGCGAAGCCAGGATCACCTGGATGTCGCTGCAGTACTCCCAGAGCAACTGGCGGCACGGCCCGCAGGGCGGCGTGGCGCGCTCGGTGTCGGCGACCACGGCGATGCGTGTGAAGACCTCGTGGCCTTCGGAGAGCGCCTTGAGGAGCGCCACGCGTTCAGCGCAGACGGTGAGTCCGTAGCTGGCGTTCTCGATGTTGCAGCCGGTGATGATCTGCCCGTCGATCGTCTCGATCGCCGCGCCGACCCTGAATTTCGAGAACGGCGCGCGCGCCCGCTCGCGCGCCTCGCGCGCCGCGGCCACGAGCACGTGTTCGAGCTCGAAGGCGGGAGCGATCGTGCCGTCGAGCGGGACGTCGAGCCAGCCCTCTTCCGATCGCCGGTCGCGGCCGGATCGCCGGTCGGCGTGCCGGCGATCGATCCCGCTGCGCCGCTCCTTTGTTCTCTTCGGCGGGCCGAGATTCTTCTTGCGCCGGTCCTTCTTGACGCGGCGGCGATCCTTGCCGTTGCGTCGATCGCCCGGCTGGCGGCGGTCGGGCCCGTGCCACCCTTCGAACGGCCGCCTGGTGTCGTCTCCGTCGTCAAAGTCCGGCAAGGATGGCCTCCAGCAGCGCCGCGAACTGACCGCGCACCCGGTGCGCGGTCTCCATCACCTCATCGTGCCTGAGCGGTTGCGGGAGCACGCCCGCCGCCATGTTCGTGATGCACGAGATGCCCAGTACCTCGAGCCCCATGTGCCGCGCGACGATCGCTTCCGGCACGGTGGACATGCCCACCGCGTCAGCACCGATGGTGCGGAGGTGCCGGATCTCGGCCGGCGTCTCGTAGCTCGGACCGTGCAGCCCGGCGTAGACCCCGTGCGCGATGTCGAGGCCGATGGCCTTCGCGGCCTCGTCCGCGATCCCGCGCAGCCGGCGCGAGTAGGTTTCCGTCATGTCCGGAAAGCGCGGGCCGAAGCGCTCGTCGTTCGGCCCCACCAACGGATTGCTGCCCATCAGGTTGAGGTGATCGTCGATCACCATCAGCGTCCCGGGCTTGAAGCGCGTGTTGATGCCGCCGGCCGCGTTCGTGAGGATGAGCGCCTTCACGCCGACGAGACCCATCGCGCGCGCCGCGAAGGTGACCGTCTTCAGATCGTGGCCTTCATAGAAATGCGCGCGACCCGAGAGCGCCGCGATCGTCCGGCCGGCGATGGTGCCGACGACCAGCCGCCCCTCGTGACCGATGACCTTCGAGGCGGGCCAGTTGGGAACCCGCTCGTACGGGATCGAGACGGCCTCGGTCAGGCGTCCGGCGAACTCGCCCAGACCTGAGCCGAGCACGAGGGCGACCTGCGGGCGGGCGGGCGTCTGCTGTTCGATGAAGCGGGCGGCGTCAGCGACCTGGTCGTAGTAGGACACGGAGGGCCATCGTAGGCCGAGCGACCGGGCAAGTCAACGCTACAGCGTCGAGATCATCGCGGCCCGATCCGGCTCACCGGCGTATACTACCCGCCACGCCCGACAGGAGGTGTTTCATGCCGCGCCGATCCGTCGCATGCCTCGCACTCTTCCTCGTCCTGACCTTCGCCGCCGGTGCCACGGCCCAGACGTCGGGTTCCGAGCTGCAGTCCATCGTCGCTCGCGTGGATGCGCTCGCCACCGAGCTGTGGCGGATGAGCGACTGGATGTGCGACAACCCGGAGTTCGGCCACAAGGAAACCCGCGCGGTTGCCCTGCTGAGCGAGTTCCTGACCAAACACGATTTCACGGTCGAGAGAAACCTCGGGGACTTCCCCACGGCGTTCAAGGCGAGTTTCGCCGGCAACAACGGCGCGCCGCATCTCGCCTTCATGGTCGAGTACGACGCGCTGCGCGCCAAGCAGGGCACGGCGTTCCACGGGTGCCAGCACAACATGCAGGGCCCGGCCGGCATCGGTGCGGCGATCGCGCTCGCGGAGTCCCTGCGCGCGAGCAAGCGCGCCGGCAGCATCTACGTCGTCGGCACGCCGGCTGAGGAGGTTCCGCCGCCGGTCAAGCGGATCATGTTCGACCGCGGCGCGTTTGGCGGCCTCGACTTCATCACCCGCTCGCACAGCTCGACGACGACGCGCGAGCCGGAGGCGGGGATCGGCGGTTGCTGCAACGTGCCGATCAACGCCGTGAAGTTCATCTTCACGGGCAAAGCGACCAGCGCGAACATTCCGGTCGGGAAGCTCCCGCCGATCCGCGACCGGCACAGCGCGCTCGAAGGCATCCTCGAGTTCTTCCGGTCCGTCGAGGCGATTCGGGGCATTGTCCGGCCGGAAACGATCATCCAGGGCGTCATTCTCGAAGGCGGCGAGGCCATGAACGTGTTCCCGGAGCGCGCCGTCGGGGATTTCTCGATCCGGTACACCGGCGGACGCGCGTATCTGGAGGAAGTGACCGAGATGCTCGCCCGGGCCGCGCGGGCGGCCGCGAAGACCACGGGCACGGAGGTCGAGGTCGACGTCTACGGGCGCTACGAGAAGGGCATCTCGCTGTCCACGCTCCACGGCCGCGCGTTCCAGTACGCGAAGACCTACGGCGCGACGAACATCCGGGACGGCAAGTCCGAACCCAGCGGCTACGACGAGACGGGGATCGTCAGCGCGAACATTCCGGGGTTCGGCGTGAGCATCCAGAGCGCACCGGTTGGCACGCCGGGTCATTCGTACGAGAACGCGGCGGCGACCAAGACCGAGCTGGGCCATCGCGCGCTGGTCATCCAGGCCAAGATCATGGCGTCGGTGATGTACGACCTTCTGACCGACGCGGCGTATCGCGATCAAGTGCGCGCCGAGCACGCGAAGTGGCGCAAGGTGTGGCTCGAACAGCAGGGAGCGGGCGGGAAGTCGTCCGAGGGGCGGTGAATGGGTCAGCT
>CAYHSN010000245.1:0-5568 GCA_964359235.1 uncultured Vicinamibacterales bacterium
CGCGCCGCCGGCAACGTTGCCGACGAGCTTGCCGGTCTGCACATCAATGAGGTAGTGCGCGCGCCCGGCCCGCGGCGCGGTGTCTCCACGTCCAGCGAGCTGATCCTCGACGGCCGGGAAATAGCCCGACCCGACGATGAGGGCGTTGGTGGCGCGGGTCGCGTTCAGCGGACCAACGGCCGGATCCGACCACGTGAACCCGACGCTCTTCTCGGCCGGTGTGGCGGTCGCCTTCAGGTCGCCCCAGAACTTGACGATGTTGCCCGACGTGCCGTCGGCCACCGTGATCTCCTTGTAGTAGGCGGCGTCGAAGCTCGAGTAGTTCGGGAACGCCCATTTGAAGACGATGCTCTCGTTGGGCAGGTCGAACTGGGTGAGCAACGAGTTGACGGCGGCGATGTCGCCCGACGCGGGATTGACGCCCATGCCGGCTTCCGTGACGTCGAACGCCTGGTAGAACACGCCTCCGGGACCCTCGCCGATGAAGAGATAGCTGCGCCAGAATCCGCTGACTTTCAGCTCGGCGATCTTCGGCGAGCTGTCCACGAAGTAGTCGAACTGATCGATCGGCTGGCCGTCGCGCAGTGTGCGCAGCTTCGGAAGCAGGTTGTACGGAATGAACGCCCACACCTCGTAGCCGGTGCGCGCGTCGATCGCGTGGATCATGCCGTCGTTGGCGCCGACGAAGATCATGCTGCGGCGGTCTTTGTGGTCGCCGGCAAACGTACCCACCGCGTCGGACCGGCCGTAGCCGTCGTCGGGCGGCGGATCGAGCGACGGCGGATCCATGATGGCCGGCGTCGACCCGATGACCGCGCCAATCGACTGGCTTCGGACGAAACCGATCAGCCCGTTCACGTCCGACGCGCCGCCCAGATGCGGCGTCAACGTGACTGCGTTATCGGTGTTGAACTTGACGACGCTGCCGCCCCCGCTGCCGTCGGGAATGAAGGTGTAGATGTTGCGGGTGTTGGGATCGGCCGGGATACGCGCGAGGCCGGCGAGCGACGGCCGGCTGTCGAGATCCGGCCAGAGCGGCGTGCCGTCGGACACGAACTTCCAGCCCGTGGGCGAGGTCGCGTCCGCCTGCGGCTTGTAGGTGCGGAACGCCCGGAGCCGGCCATCGAAGAAGGGCAGCGCGAACCCGGCGGTGAGCAGCATGTTGCTGCGCTGCGGGATGGGCTGGAATGCGGTCGAGAGGATGTCCGTGTTGGGCAGCGCGGCGCCAGCCCTGTCGCTGGCGTTTTTCAGGTTGACCGTGCCGACGATGGGGCTGACCGGTGTGTACTCGGAGCGCAGGCCGGCGTCGAAGTCCCCCGGCCCCGACCGCGAGAACCCGGCCTGCACGGCCGAGTTGATCGCCGCGGTCACCTCGGACGCGGATGTCGCGCGGAAGTAGTACCCGCCGCTGTTGGTCGCGATCTGCTGGAGCTGGGCCTCGTCGGCCGCATCGGGTTTAATCGAGACGACCCAGATCGGCACGCGCTTGGTCACGCCCCCGCCGCTGACGGTCAGGAAGGTCGTCGCCGTCGCGGTGGGATTCTGCGAAGCGGCGTACGCCGCGTTGCCTTCGTCCTTCCCTCCGGTCACGAGCACGACGACCGTGTTGCGACGCGAGCGGTACGTGGCGCTGTCAGCGGCCATCACGGCCGAGGCCTGCGCCTTCGCGTCGTCCAGGGCATAGGTGATCGGACGGTCCTTGTAGGTTCGCGTGCCCTGCCCCGCGGGAATGAAGCCGCCGGCGTCCAGGACCGGCTTCGAAACGACATCGATGATCGCGCTGGCCGTGTTCGCCGCCGGCGCGACCACGACGGTGCCGGCTGGCGCAGCGGCGAGACTGTAGTTCGGCGCTGCGACGGACGGGGTGTAGATACCGTACTTCCCGGCGCCGCCGACGTTGCACGGACTCGTTTCGCCAACGGTCTGAAGCGTGAGGTTGGCGGTCACACGCACCGGCTTGTCGCAGTCGGGCGACTGCCGCCACGCCGGGCTGCTCTGCCGCAGCTTGACGAGCCCCCAGCGGTATGTGGACGTGCCGTTCTCCTGCACAGCCTGCTTGATGCCGCTCTTTGCGATCTCGAGCCGCGTCGGGGCCATGTACGCCAGGTCTGCCGGCGCGTTCGACGTCAGCGGATTCGACGGATCCCACACCATCGGGGTCGCCAGAATGTCCTGCGCCTCGAACTTCGTGACCGCGTCCTGCACGTTCTCGTACTGCAGGGTCACGTACCTGCGGCGGTACGTGACGGAGACCATCCCCAGTGCGGTCGAGACGACCGGATCGTCGGCGGTTCGATAGAACACCGGATCGTAGTAGTTGCCGTTGCCGTCCTCCAGCATGCGGAACGACGTATCGACCACGACGATGACCGTCGGCGGAATACGCTTGATGAACAGCAGGGGATCGAGCTGCGCGAACGCCGTCGCCGACCAGGCCGCCACGATCGCGAGCATCACCAGCCCGCGCGCGGCGCGTCGCCCCGCCGGTCGCGCGGGTTGACGCGCCTGCCGTGTCCGACTCGTGCTGATTGCCGTAGCCCGCATCACTGCACCACCATGCTTCCGGACTGCACGTTCAGCCGCGACGCGGTCAGGCCCCGTCCGGGCGTCTGGACGGCCGCCTTGCGCGCGCGCTGGTTCAACTCTTCCTGACCGCGCTGGGCGATCTGGCCGCGCTCGATCTCCGTGCTGGTCGTGCGCGCGACTGTCACCTCGACCACCTTGTGCGTCCCGCCGTGCCCGAACGCCTCGGCGTGCAACGTGAGGACGCCGTTCGTGTCGGCGAGCGGATTGCCGTCGATCTCGGACGGGTCGTCGGCCACCCACACGGCGATGTACATCCAGCTATCGATCGTGCCGGTGGGCAGCAGGCTCGTGACCCGACCGGACGCGTAGAGACGCCACGTCGGGTTGTTGGCGCCCCAGAGGTTCGCGGTGTCGGTCTCCTGCTGCAGCGCGGCGGTCGCTTCCACGAGGTTGAGCGTCTCGCCACCCCCGGGCAGCGTCGGGGTCGAAGTGTTGTCGATGAAGCCCGACTGCACCGTTCCAGTCAGCATGTCGTTCCACCGCGGTACCAGCAGCAGGTCCTGCACCACGCGTTCGACGCCCGCGTCGGCGGCGTACAGCGCTTCCTGGCCGTCGCGGTAGTTGGCGGCAATCTGCGTCTCGGTCATCGTCACCATGACGAGCGCCACGCCCAGCGCCGTCAGCAGCATCGTCGCCATGAGGGCGATGATGAGCGCGACACCGCGTTCGTCCTGCCGGAGCCGCACGCAAAGTGGAGATCGCCTGGAGTGCATGCCTACCTCGCGAGATTCAGATTTCGCGGCGACACCTCGAAGGTGGTGGCGAAATCGGGAATGAACCGCTCGCCGCCCCTGGCGGTGCCGGGCCGGCTGAACAGCGTCGGGTTCGAGCCGCGGAACCCCGGCGATGAGGCCTGGGTCCTGATGGCGCCGCGCACCTTCCGCACGCGGAAGAGGTCCGCGTCGAAGAGGGAGGGCGCCGCGCCGCACCAGGGACCGTCGGTCAGCATGGCCTGGGTCAGCTCGACGAGCGACCCGCTGGTCGCCGGCAGCACGGGCAGGAGCAGGTTGCCCGACGCGTCGTACAGGCAATTGGCCGTGCCGATGGGCGGCTTGGGCGCGACCGGCGGGTTCGGATCGCCGTAGTACCTGAACTGGAGGCCGACGACGTTGTCGGCGACCGGCAGATCCGAGGCCAGCCCGTCGTAGTGCATGAGCCGGTCCGTGGCGGTGTCGAGATAGTAGGTGTGGAACTGCACCTGGGTGATGTACGCGCCGGCGTCGTACGACTTCTGGAACTTCTGCCCCCGATGCTGCATGTGGAGCGCCGCGGTCTGCACCTGCGTGATTTCGAAGCTCTCCCACGCGCCCGTGCCCGTGGTGTCGAAGATGAGGACGCTCATGCCCTCGCGAAACCCGCACAGAGCGTCGCCCACCGGGCAGTTCGGCTGCGCGGTCACCTTGATCTCGGCCGACTCGTTCGGCATCGGGTCCGCGATCGTCGTCTGGGAGGACGTGTTCGGGACGTAGACGAGCGTGATCGCGTCCGGCCGGTAGTACACGCCGCTGGCAGGGTCGCTGCTCAGCTTCCCGACCCGGTACGGCAGGATCGGCGCGAAGAAGTTGGTCAGGCTGCCCGCCGTCGATCCCTGATACGGGCCCGCGCCCGCCATGACGAGATCCTTGTAGAGCGTGTCCACCGACACACGCATGCGCTGCTGCATGTCGCTCACTTCAGGCTGCGCCTGCGAGGTGCCCTGTGAAGGGTTCACCAGCGTGAAGATGGCGCCGGTGACGACCAGCATGATGGCCGAGGCGACCATCATCTCGACGAGCGAGTAACCACCTTCGCCGCCCCACCGCTGGCGCGAGCCGCAGGTCGCGCCCGAATCCGTCGATCCACGCAGGAATTGATGCTCGCTCATTGTGACTTCCTGGTCCTCGCGCTGACGATCCACGCGTCGTCGTTCAACCGCCACCGCACGCCGCCGCCCGCGCCCGCCTGCCGCGTGTTCTCGGTCTTGACCGTCGTCACGAGCACCTGGAGCACCAGCGTGTTGTTGGGGTTGGTCGGCAGCGGCTCGATGGACCACCGCCGGATGTAGTTCGCCGTCGGCGGCGGCGTCGTCCCGGTACCAACCCAGTTCCCGTACTGATCGAGGTAATCGACGTAGCCTGACGTGCTGGTCTGCAGCGTGCCGCCCGGCGAGGGGTTGAGGCCCCCGCCGCTGTTTGTGGGCGGATCCACGCTCAGATCCGTGGTCGTGTCCGACAGCGGCAGCCCAAGCCCGGAGGTATCGAACCCCCACGTCAGCCCGCGGAGCTGTTCCATCTTCTGCGACGCGAGCGTCGCCGTCGACGTCTGCCCCTTCGCGTTGAGGTTCGCTCTCGTGGCCGTCGCGAACAGTTGCGCCACGCCCAGCGCAACGGTCATGAGAATGGCCATCGCAAACATCACCTCGACGAGGGTGAAGCCCCGGTCACGGCATCTGAATCTTGCCCATCGCATTGACAGTCACCGTTCGAGTGCGCGTGCGCCTGGTTACCGTGAAGCTCACCGTGGTACCGATCGCCTGGGGCGTGCCCGTCGAGACGTCCCAGGCGGTTCCATCCGGCCGGAACTCGATCGCCCCGTTCGTCATCGTCGTTTGCTGACTCAAGCGACGGATTGGCCCGTCGAAGTTCGGCCGCGTGAACCGGTTCTGGTCCGCGGCCGGATAGGGATACGACGCGGTCGTGCAGCGGTCGATCGCCGTGTCGGCTCCCGTGCCGAGCACTTCGACGGTCCGAAACTCGCCGGCGACCGGACAGTTGAGACGAACCCGAAGCATGCGATTGGTGGAAACCGATTTGAGACGAGCAGCTTGCAACTCGCGCTCCACCTCGCGGGTGGCCGAGCTGAGCCGCGAAACTTCGGCCAAATCGTTGTAAACCGGCAGAGCCGTGGCCGAGAGGGTGGCGAAGATTGCCACTACTAGCAACAGCTCAACCAGCGAAAAACCCAAGGACACCCGTTCGGATAACCAGCCCATGTCGGCCTCTA
>CAYHSN010000246.1:0-1726 GCA_964359235.1 uncultured Vicinamibacterales bacterium
AGCCTGAAGCCCGAAGCCTATTTCACCACTGTCACCAGATTGTCGTGGTGCGTGTTGATAAGCGACCGCATGTACGGGCCAATCTGGCTGTCGCTTTCGAACCCGGCCTGCTTCGCCGCCGCCGCGGCCGCGTGCGGCTTGATGTCGTCGCGCTCGGCGTAGTGCTTCCAGTTGCGGTACGGGCCGATGGTGAAGGCGTCCCACTCGGCGCCGAACTCGCGGACGAAGATGGCCGTGGCCGGCCGGCCGAGCGCGCGCGCGTACGCGTTCTCCATCTCGCGCTCGCGCACCAGCTCGTCGCGCTTGCCCGCGAGCGACACGAACATCTCGATGTGACAGAGATTGGCGTCCGCGAAACCAGGGAAGCTCGCGAGGTCCGGCCCACGCACAACCTCGTCCTGCTGCCACGCGACCAGCTCGGGTGCCGCGAGGCTCGTGCGATCGACAGGGACCGGGTCGCCGCCGGTCGGGATCAGCACGAAGAGATCCCAGTGATCGCCCTGCGAGTGACGCAGGACGATCGGCCGGCCCGCTTCCGGTTTCGCGTTGGCCGCGACGCGCGACTTCACGTCCTGCACGAGATCGAGCAAGCGGCCCGGCGCGGCGCGCAGCAGCGTCATGCGGTAGAGCCGATCGCCGCGCGCAGATTGGGCCGGCGCGGCGGCCGGCGCGGTGAGACACACGGCTGTCAAGACGAAGACGATCATGGGCTTGGGCATCGCCGAAGTATATGATCAGGACGGATGACGACGCCATCGAACCTGCGCGAGGCGCTCGCCGCGATTCCGTCGATCCCGCTCGCGCCGTACCCGACCCCCATCGAAGAGATGACGCGGCTCCGCGCTGCGCTCGGCGGAGGCCCGCGCCTCTTCGTCAAGCGCGACGACACGATCCCGTTCGCCTTCGGCGGCAACAAAGTCCGCAAGATGCGCATCGTTCTTGCACAGGCGCGCGAGGTTGGCGCCGACACGCTCATCACCTCCGGCGGGATCCAGTCGAATCACTGCCGCGTCACGGCGGCGGCCGCCGCCCGGCAGGGCTTGAGGTGCGTCATCGTGGCCAACGGCACGGCTCAGGCGAAGCCGACGGCCAACGCGCTGCTCGACGCGCTCTTCGGCGCCGAGGTGCGTTACGTCGCGCGGCGCGAAGATCGCGCGCCGATGGTTGACAACGTCGCGGATGAGCTGCGCAGCCAGGGACGCCGGCCGTTCGTGGTGCCGCTCGGCGCGTCGACGCCGCACGGCGCCGCCGCGTTCGCGCTCGCGGTGGGCGAACTCGCAGGCCAGATGAAGTCCGATCGCACGATCCCGGCGCCCGACGTCATCGTCCACTCGACTTCGTCTGGTGGAACGCAGGCCGGCCTCATCGCCGGCTGCCGCATCTACAGCGTGCCCGCGCGGATCCTCGGGATCAGCGCCGACGAAACGTCGGCGGCGCTCGGCGCCGAGGTACGGAAGATCCTCGCGGGTCTGGAGCGGCTCGTGGGCGCGCCGCCCGGCGCGCTCGCGAGCGACCTGACGCCCGAGATCGACGACGGGTTCGTCGGCGACGGCTACGGCATCCCGACCCCCGCGTCGCGCGGGGCGCTGGAGCTTCTGGCGCGAACCGAGGCGATCGTGCTCGATCCGACGTACACGGCGAAGGCGATGGCGGGGCTGATCGCGCACGTGCGCGGCGGGCGATTCAAGGACGACCAGGCCGTCATGTTCTGGCACACCGGGGGACA
>CAYHSN010000246.1:1826-5564 GCA_964359235.1 uncultured Vicinamibacterales bacterium
CTGCTCGAGGTCAACGGCGCGCGCGTCCTCATTGACTGCGGCCTGTTCCAGGGTCTGAAGGACCTGCGCGAACGGAACTGGCAGCCGCTGCCGGTCGATCCGTCCACCATCGACGCGGTCGTCCTCACGCACGCGCACATCGATCACTGCGGCTACCTGCCGCGCCTCGTCGCCGACGGCTTCAACGGCCGCGTCTTCTGCACCCAGGGAACCGGTCATCTCTGCCGCATCGTCCTGCCCGACGCGGGGCGGCTGCAAGAAGAGGACGCCGCCGCGGCAAACCGCCAAGGCTACTCGCGTCACCGGCCCGCGCTGCCGCTCTTCACCGAGGACGACGCCAATCGCGCGCTGCTGCATCTGCAACTGATCGGGTACGACCGAACGGTGCCCGTGGCTGACGGCATCGAGGTGACGTTCATCAACGCCGGGCACCTGCTCGGGTCGGCGTACGCGCGCGTGACGGTCGGCGGTGGATCGCCGCGGACGATTCTCTTCGGCGGCGATCTCGGCCGCTACGATCGTCCCGTGCTGCCGGATCCCGCGCCGGTGGACGAGGCCGACGTGCTGCTCGTCGAGTCGACCTACGGCGATCGGCTCCACGGGACGGCGGACGATGGCGAGAGAGTCGCGCGGATCGTGACCGAGACGGCGATGCGCGGCGGCAAGGTCGTGATCCCGGCGTTCGCGGTCGGGCGCGTGGAGGAAGTGTTGTACTGGCTGCGGACGCTCGAGGAGGAAAAGCGGATTCCGGAGGTTCCGGTGTACCTCGACAGCCCGATGGCCGCCAAGGCGCGCGAGCTGTACGCGGCGCGCCTCGACGAGCTGGATCCGGAGATCGGGCAGACCGCCCGCCAGGCGCCGGCCTTCGCGCGGGCGCGCGCGGAGCGCGGCGTGTGCGCGTTCTGCACGGCCCGGTTTCACGTCGTGTCGTCGCCACAGGAGTCGGTGCAGCTCGTCGGATCGCGGACGCCGGCGATCATCATCTCGTCGAGCGGCATGGCGACGGGCGGGCGCGTGCTGCACCACCTGCGGGCGGCGCTGCCGGATCCGCGCCACACCGTGCTCTTCGTGGGCTATCAGGCGGCGGGCACGCGCGGGAGGCGGCTCGTGGAGGGCGAGCGGGAGGTGAAGATCCACGGCCAGTTCGTGCCCGTCCGCGCGCGCATCGAGACGATCGACTCGATGTCGGCCCACGCCGACTCGGGCGAGATCCTGCGCTGGCTCTCGGGATTCACACGTCCGCCAGCGGTCACGTATCTCGTGCACGGTGAGCCGCCGGCCATGCAGGCGTTGTCACAGAAGATCGCCGAGCGGCTCGGCTGGCCCACGGCCATGCCGGCGCACCGGGAAACGGTGGATTTGGGGACGGTCGGTACGTAGGAACGAGGAACGAGGAACGAGTAACGAGTAGCGAAGAGGGAAAAGTGAAGAGCGAGTAGCAGTAACCGGTAACCAGTAGGCGAAGGCCGCGCTGCGAGCCAGTTCAAGCGGCGGCAGAGTAGAATAGTGACCCGCAGGCGCGGTCCTTCAGGCGTCGCCGTCAATCGTCCATTCAGATCAGCAATCAGCAATCAGCAATCAACAATCCGTCTTTATGGGTGTTCCATGTCTATCTCCTGTCGTGTTTCGGGGGGAGTCCTGTTCGTGTCGCTGATCTCGTCCATCGCGCTGGCGTGCGGGGGTGGTCCTCAGACCGAGCCGCCGCCGCCCGCCGAGCGCAAGTACCTGCTCGAGCGCGTGGACGATGCGGCGGTGGCGCAGATTTACGCGGACGGGTTCGAGAAACTCTCGCTGAAAGAGCAGACGCTCATCTGGCATCTCTACCAGGCGGCGCTCGCCGGGCGTGACATTTTCTACGACCAGCGCTACGCCCACAACCTCGAGATGCGCGAGGTCGTCGAGGAGATCCTGACGCACCCGGCGGGCGTCGACCCGGCGACGCTTCAGGAGATCCAGCGGTACACGAAGCTCTTCTGGATCAACACCGGCCCGTACAACAACCTGACGGCGCGCAAGTTCGTGCTGAAGTGCGGCCCCGAGGCGTTCGCGGCGGCAGCCAAGGCCGCGGCGGCCGGCGGCGCGGAGTTTCCGCTGAAGAACGGCGAGACGCTCGACGCGATGCTGGAGCGGTTCCAGCCGCTCTTCTTCGATCCGAACGTCGATCCGATCGTCACCAGCAAGACGCCCGGGGCTGGCAAGGACATCCTTCAGGCGAGCGCGAACAACCTCTACGTCGGCGTCACGATGAAGGACCTCGAGGGGGTCAGCGAGAAGTACGCGTTGAACTCCCGCGTCGTGAAGCGCGACGGCAAGGTCGTCGAGGAGGTCTACCGGCTCGACGGGCGGTACGGCAAGCAGATTGCGCAGATCGTCACGCACCTCGAGGCGGCGATTCCCTATGCGACCGAGCCGATGGCGAAGGCGCTCAACGCGCTCGTCGAGTTCTACAAGACCGGCGAGACGGCCGATCGCGTGGCGTACGACATCGCGTGGGTGCAGGACAAGAACTCGCCGGTCGACACCATCAACGGCTTCATCGAGGTGTACCTCGACGCGCGCGGACAGAAGGGCGCGTGGGAGGGCCTGGTCTACTACGTGAATCCGCAGAAGACCGAGGACATCCGTAAGCTGGCCGACACGGCGCAGTGGTTCGAAGACCGCATGCCGTGGGACCCGAAGTACCGCAAGACCGGTGTCAAAGGCATCACGGCCAACGCGATCGACATCGTGATCGAGACGGGCGACTCGGGGCCGATCACGCCGGTCGGCATCAACCTGCCGAACGATCAGACGATCCGCGAGACCTATGGCAGCAAATCCGTGTCGTTGTCCAACGTGAACGAGGCGTACGACAAGTCGACCTCGCCCGAGTTCCGCAAGGAGTTCGCGTGGACGCCGGAGGAGGCGGCGCGCGCCGAGAAGTGGAGTTCGTTTGCGAGCGAGTTGACGACGAACATGCACGAGGTGATCGGGCACGCGTCGGGCAAGGTGTCCGAGAAGCTGAAGGGATCGCCGCAGGTGTCACTCAAGGAACAGTACTCGGCGCTCGAGGAGTCGCGCGCCGACCTCGTGGCGCTCTACTTCCTGCCCGATCCGAAACTCGCCGATCTGGGGCTGCTCAGGGCCGAAGACCAGGCCGAGGTGACGCAGGCCGAATACGAAGGCTACACGCGCAACGCGCTCGTGCAGCTCCGCCGTGTGCGCGAAGGCACGCAGATCGAGGAAGACCACATGCGCAACCGCCAGATGATCGCGCGGTGGCTCATGGCGAACACGACGGCCATCGACGTCCGGGTGCGAGACGGCAAGACCTCCTACGTCATGACCGACACGAAGGCCTTCCGCGAGGGCGTGGGGCGCCTGCTCACCGAGGTGCAGCGCATCAAGGCCGAGGGCGACTACGCGGCGGCGAAGCAGCTCTTCGAGACCTACGGCGTGCACTTCGATCCGAAGCTGCGCGACGAGGTCGTGGCGCGCGTGGATCGGCTGAAGATGCCGTCGTACACGGGCTTCGTCATGCCGCGCCTCGAGGCGATCACGGGCGCGGACGGCCAGATCACCGACGTCAGGATGTCTTACCCGCAGGATCTGACGACGCAGATGTTGGAGTACTCGGGGAAGGCCCGGCGGCAATGACCACAGGATCGCCATGGAATGACCACGGAATGGCCACGGAATGACCGCGGAATGGCCGCGGAATGACCGCGGCATGACCACAGGATCGCCACGGAATGACCA
>CAYHSN010000247.1:0-5552 GCA_964359235.1 uncultured Vicinamibacterales bacterium
TTGCGCAGCGTGAGTCCGGCAAAAGACAGGGGAGAAAGAAGGTGTGGCATAGGCGTCGCGGCAGGATAGCACGCCGGTAAATCTCTCTACGGCAGACAGGCTTAGCGCTCGTCTTGGCGAAACAGGGCGTAGCGGTCCTCGAGAAGATCTCGGTCGGGCCCGAGCGTGAGGGCGGCGGTGAGAGTGAACGCCGGAGTCTTGCGGAGCAGACGGAGCCCGAAGCGCAGGTCGTGCCCGAGCGCGTCGGCGAAAGAGATGCGGTCCATGGGCTGCGCGCCGGGATGGCGACAGGGTTCGGATCGATGTAGACGGCGGAGAGGGCGGATAGGTTGCAGGCCGAGCGGTCGGTCCGGGCCGAGCCCTTCGACTTCGCTCAGGGCAGGCAAGCTCGGCCCCTACGGCATCGACAACAGCCGGCGCGGCAGGACGCGGGCGAGATCGATCCAGTCGGGCGTTCTTCCTGCCAGCAGCGTTGCGGCCAGTTCGCCGATCGCCGCGCTCGTCGTCATGCCGAACCCGCCGAGACCGGAGACGTGGAAGAGCCCGGCTCGGTCCGGATCCGGTCCGATGACCGGCTTGCGATCGGGCGCGAACGTGCGCAGGCACGCCCAGCTTCGCTTGAGCGGCAGATCCGCGAAGTCCGGCGCGTGGCGCGTGAGCTTCTCG
Source organism: uncultured Vicinamibacterales bacterium (assembly GCA_964359235.1). Lineage (GTDB taxonomy): Bacteria > Acidobacteriota > Vicinamibacteria > Vicinamibacterales > JAHECP01 > CAYHSN01. The sequence goes on from CAYHSN010000247.1 coordinate 667, forward strand.
GCGAGCAGCTCCGCCGCGGCCGGATCGGTGGCCGCGGGTCCTGGCGCCACGTGCGTTTCGTCGCACGGCGAGAAGAGGAGGCCGTCGCCTTCGGGCCGGAAATAGAATCCGGCGTCCTCGACCCAGATGAACGGCAGGTTCGTGATGTCGGCGGCGGGTGGGCCCGACACGAAAAGATGACGGCGGAGCGGGCGTAGCGGCAGCGGGTTCGCCGCGCGCCCGAGCCGTCCGGCCCACGCGCCTGATGCGTCGATCACGCCGTCCGCGCGAATCTCACCCCTGTTCGTCCGCACGCCGGTCACGCGTCCCGCCTCGATCAGGAGATCTTCCGCCGAGCACTCGGTCACCAGCGTGAAGCCTGACTTGCGCGCGAGCTGGATGTAGCGCGTGAGCAGCGCGTGGATGTCGACGACGCCCTCGCGAGGGCACCACAGCGCGAGATGGAAGTCGACGCTGCTGAGGAGCGGGAAACGTTCGCGCGCGTCGGACGCCGGCAGAAGAAACGTCATGAGGCCGCCGTCCTGCAGCGCGTCACGTTCGGCCTCGAGCTTGGCGGCCGACTCGCGTCCGGCCAGTGTCAGGCCGCCCGTCTCGCTGAACAGCGGTTCCGCCGTCGCGCGATCGAAGGCGCGAATCCGATCGAATGACCTGAGCGCCAGCGGCAGGAGGATGGGATCGGCTTCGGCGAGGCGCAGGAGCGCGGCGTTGCGGCCCGAGGCGTACACGCCGTAGCTGAACTCCTGCTCGAGAATGACGCCCGGACCGAGCCCGGCGCGGCCGAGGGCCCAGGCGGTCGCGGCGCCGGCGAACCCGGCGCCGACGATGACCCAGCGCGTGGATGGCGGAAGCGGCTCCATCACTGCTTCCGGAACTTGCGGCTTTGGCTGAGCACGGCGCGCAGCACCCACGACTCGGGGAGGTGGCGCACGAGGAACACGATCGTGCGGTTCACGCGGCCGTTGACGTAGACGAAGCGGCCGTTCATGACGGCGTCGAAGCCCTGACGCGCAACGGTGTCGGCGTCCATCCACATCCACCTCGGCATCTGGCTGACCATCTCGCGCGTGGCGTTGACGTCGTGGAACTCGCTGTACGTAAAGCCGGGGCAGACGGCGGTGACGTTGACGCCGTGTCGGCGCGTTTCGAGCGCGAGCGCCTGCGAAAACTTGATGAGGAACGCTTTGGACGCGCCGTAGAGTGTATGACCCGGCGATCCAGGGACGATGCCGGCGACCGACGCGACGTTGATGATGCGGCCGTAAGCGCGATCGATCATGGGAGGCAGGAACCGGTGCGCCAGCTCGCACACCGCCGTGACCATCACCTGGACGAAGCGCGCCTGCTCGTCCCACCGGGTGCTGACGTAACGGCCCGGCAGGCCGTAGCCCGCGTTGTTGACGAGCGCGTCGATCGTGACGCCCGCGGTCGTCAGCTCGTCGAAGAGCCGCTTCGGCGCAGCCGGATCGGCGAGGTCGGCGGTGATCGTGCGGACGTCGATGCCGTGCTGCTGCCGCAACTCACCGGCGAGGGCACGGAGGCGATCGTCGCGGCGCGCCGTGAGGACGAGGTGGAAACCGTTGGCGGCGAACACGCGGGCGAAGGCGACACCAAGGCCGGCCGACGCGCCGGTGATGAGAGCGGTGCGACGCTGATCCATGGGGATCAGTATATGGTGTGACGAGACAACGGAGGAGTGACCACCGAGGTACAAGGAGAGCACCCATGGCGGCTGTTCCGGGCTAAGATGAGCATCCTTCCGACCCGAGGAGAGCCGGTGGACTACCAGATCAAACAATACGCCCTGCAGCAGGGCGCGCTCGAGATCGAGTACATCGAGGAGTTCTTCAACGAGTATCCGCGCCGCAAGACGGCCGCCGAGATCATCGGCCGACTGACCAGGCGCCGGCATCAGATCCTCATGGCCGAGGCGCCGTTCCCCGACGATCCCAGCGGAACCCTGCTGCCCGTCTCCTACAAGGTCGCTCATGAGCTGCGCGCGGACGAAACCGATCCGAAGCTGGCGGATCTCGTCGCGCGCCTGAACGGCCACGTGCAGTTCGAGGGCCGGAACGTTCTCTATCAGTGGATCGGCGGCACGCGCAGCGACTGGCGGGGCCAGGGTCACTTCCGCGCGCTCACGGAAGAGCAGGAAGCGTGGGCGCTCGCCTCCGGCTTCGACGAGATCCTCGTCAAAACGAAGAACAAGTTCTGGGACATGCGCAGCACGCTCGACGCCTTGCACTTCGAGGTGGTCCGGTTCGAGCGGCACCCGATCGACAACGGCGAGTCGAAGGTGTACATGAGCAAGAAGCTGACGCGGGATGTCGTCGACGCCCACCGCAGCAAGCGAATGGTGACGCAGGTGGAATAGGCGCAGGGTGTACGTGACGCTCAGCCATGCCCGTCATCCATTCAGTGAACGATCTGAACGATCCGCGCGTGGCGGAGTACCACGGCGTGCCGGATCCGGAACTGCTGCGCGAGCGGGGGCTCTTCGTCGCCGAGGGACGCCTGGTCGTGCGGCGGCTGCTGGAAGACGGGTCGTATCGCACGCGCTCGCTGCTCGTGACCGAGGCCGCGCGCGCGAGCCTCGCGGACGTGTTGGGTCGCGCGATGGCGGAGCTGCCCATCTACGTCGTGTCGCTCGACACGATGCGCGCGATCACCGGCTTCAGCATCCACCGCGGATGCCTGGCCCTCGTCGAGCGCAACGCCCCGATTGAGACCGGCGTGCTCGTCGCGCGCCTGAGCGCCGCGCGGCTGCTGGTCGTGTTGGAAGAGGTGGCAAACGCCGACAACGTCGGCGGCGTGTTTCGCAACGCGCTCGCGTTCGGCGCCGCCGCGGTGCTGCTCAGTCCGGGTTGCTGCGATCCGCTCTACCGGAAGGCGATCCGCACGTCGATGGCCGCCTCGCTCCGCGTGCCGTTCGCGCGCGTCGGCGACTGGCCGCGCGGTCTCGACGGGATTCGCGCGGCGGGATTCTCGCTCGTCGCGCTCACGCCGGCCGCCGGCGCACGCGACCTCGGCGACTTCGCGTCGGATCCGCGCCGCCCCTCACGCCTGGCGCTCATGGCCGGCGCCGAAGGCCCTGGCCTGAGTGCGCCGATCGAGGCGATGGCCGACGCGCGCGTACGCATCCCGATGGCGCCCGGTGTGGATTCACTGAACCTGGCGACGGCGACGGGGATTGCGCTGTACCGGCTAGGCGAAGGAACAAGGAACGAGTGACGAGGAACGAGTGCGCCACTCATTCCTCGTTCCTACTGCAGATCCACCTCCACCCCACCAATGATCCCCGCCGCGACGTTGTAGATCGCCGCGCCGATGAGCCCCGCGAGGAACCCGATGATGCCGTATAAGATCGGCAGGATGATGATGGCCCCGACGCCCATCGCCATGCCCACGAACGGCCCGCTGCTTCCTGCGTCCGCGAGCGCCGCGCCGAAGAGCGCAAACAGCGCCACGAAGCTGCCGACGATGAGGCCGATGAACGCGCTCCTCGCTCATATTGGCGGGGCCGCCAGACGCCACTCTTCGAGCTTCGTCTAGGCTTTGCGAAGGCGCCTGCACCCCGCGCCCGTTCCTTCGTGCAACCGCGCGGTCGCGCCATCATACAGCACCGGCGGACCCGGGCCGTGGCAATCTGCTAACATCTCGTGCGTTCCAGGCATTCCATGACGAGCCGCGACGTCGACGTCGTTCGTGTCGACCGGCGGGGCATGCGCGCGTCGCAGCGCGTGTTCGACGCAACCGGCGGCCTCCACATGCTGCCTCGCCAGTGGGCGTCGCTCCGGCCGCACGGCATCGGTCTTCAGAAGCCGCACCACTACCTCGAGATCGCGCGCGCGGTCTGGCAGAACCACGACAAGTTGCCGTTCGCGTGGCGCATCCTGCGCGACGGCGTGTGCGACGGCTGCGCGCTCGGCACGTCAGGCCTTGCCGACTGGACGATTCCAGGCGTGCACCTGTGCATGGTGCGGCTGGACCTGATGCGCCTGAACACCGCGCCGGCGATCGATCTCGACCGCCTGCGGGTCGTCCCGGCGCTGGCGTTACTCACGTCGGGGGAGCTGCGGACGCTCGGGCGGCTGAGCGAGCCGTGCGTGCGCCGGAACGGCGAGGCGGGCTTCCGGGTCGTGGGCTGGGACGAGGCGCTGGATCTCGTCGCCGGGAGATTGCGCGCGGCCAATCCCGCGCGCGTCGCGTTCTACCTGACCTCGCGCGGCATCACGAACGAGGTCTACTACGTCGCGCAGAAGGCGGCGCGCGCGCTCGGCACCAACCACGTGGACAACTCGGCGCGGCTGTGCCACGCCGCGTCCACCGCGGCGATGAAAGCGACGATCGGGCACGACGCCAGCACGTGCAGCTACGCCGATTGGTTGAAGGCCGACCTCCGCGCGCGTTTCAGCGTCGTCGCGCCGCACGGACGCGAGCGTGCGCCGGGCACGCTGCTCGTGTCGACGCGCCGCGGCCGCCAGTTCAACTCGATGGTGCACCGCGAGCGCGATCCGCTGACGGGCGCCGTGCGCGACGACATCCTGATGAGCGAGGACGATGCGCGGGCCCGCGGCCTGTCGGACGGCGCGCGCGTGCGGCTCGTGTCGCGCCACGGCGCGTACGACGGGCGCGTGCGGCTCGCGCCGATCAAACCGGGTAACCTCGAAGTGCACTGGCCTGAGGCGAACGCGCTGCTGCCGCCGGATCGGCTCGACCCCTCGTCGCACGAGCCGGACGACAACGCGGAGGTGAGGATAGAGAAGGTGTAGGGGCGACCCGGTGGGTCGCCCGGATCACCCCACCTTTTGTGCGAGTTCCTCCAGGAGCGCCACTAGCAGGCACCCGGCCCGCCACCGATCCCTCAACCGCCGCCGAAGGTGAATCCG
>CAYHSN010000248.1:0-5525 GCA_964359235.1 uncultured Vicinamibacterales bacterium
GTAGAAGGCCGAGCAGTACTTCGCCGCGTACGACATGATGGCGACGTCGGTGAAGTTGTGCTCGTCGAGCGCGCGGCGAATGGCGCCGACGCGGCCGTCCATCATGTCGGAGGGCGCGACGATGTCCGCGCCCGCCTCGGCGTGCGAGAGGGCGGCGCGCACGAGCTGCGCGACCGTCGGGTCGTTGGTGATCTCCTCGCCGTGGATGATCCCGCAGTGGCCGTGCGAGGTGTACTCGCACAGGCACACGTCCGTGATGACGATGGCATCGGGCACCTCGGTCTTGATCGCGCGCACGGCCGACGGCACCGGCGCATCCGGATCGTAGGCCGCCGACCCGACCGCGTCCTTGTGCTCCGGCAGCCCGAACAGCAGCACGCCCGGAATGCCCTCCGCGTACGCCGCCGCCGTCTCGTGGACCGCCTGATCGACCGAGAGCTGGAAGACGCCGGGCATCGACGGCACCTCGCGCCGCACGCCTTTGCCCGCACAGACGAACAACGGGTAGATGAACATCTCGGGCACGAGCCGTGTCTCGCGAACGAGATTGCGAATCGCGGGCGAGCGCCGCAGCCGGCGAGGCCGGTGGATGAGATCGAGTGGCGTGCGATCGGTCGTCATGCGTCACCTGCCCCGGGCCGCTGCGACGCCCTTCGCGCCCGGAAGTAATCGGCCAGCGCGTCGACCAGCGCCGGAATGGTGTAGACCGACGGCATCACGGTCGTCTGGATGTCGAGTTGCTGCGCGGCATCGGCCGTCACGGGCCCGATGCACGCGACGACGGTCGCGCGCAGCAGATCGGGCGCCGCGTCGGAGCCGAAGATCTTCACGAAGTTCCGCACCGTGGAGGCGCTCGTGAACGTCACGGCGTCGATCTGTTTGTCGAGCAGCATGCGGTAGATGTCGGGCTCTCCGCCCCGCTCGACGGTCTCGAGCGCGGTGCGGTACGCGACGACCTCATGGACCTCGGCGCCGGCCTGGCGCAGCTCGTCAGGCAGCAGCTCGCGCGCCAGATCGGCCCGCGGCAGCAGAAACCGCTTCCCCTTGAGATCGCCCCGCGCCCGGAGCGCCTCGACGACCGCTTCGGCGCGGTACTCGGACGGGGTCAGATCGACCTTGATGCCGAACCGCTCGAGTCGCTCGGCCGTCGACGGGCCGATCGTGCAGATCTTCGCGCCTTTCAGATCGCGCACGTCGCCCCGGCCGGCGACCAGACGCGTCATGAACGCGTCGACGCCGTTCGCGCTGGTGAAGACGATCCAGTCGTACGTGCCGGCCTCCGCCGCCGCGCGATCGAGCGCCGAGGGATCCGCCGGCGGCTCGATGCGGATGGTCGGCGCGAGGATCGGGTTGGCGCCCAGATCCTCGAGGCGGTCCACCAGCTCGGGCGCCTGCTCGCGCGATCGGGTCACGAGGACGCGCGTGCCGGAGAGCGGCCGGTCGTCGAACCAGCGCAGGTGCTCCCGCAGTCCGGCGACCGCGCCAACCACGAGCATCGCCGGAAACCTGAGCGCCGCGTCCTTCGCCTGACGCTCGATGTCGGCGAGCGTTCCCTGCACCGTCTGCTGCTCGGGGGTCGTGCCGTCGGCGATGAGCACGGCGGTTTCGTCGGCGGAGCGGCCGTGCCTGCGCAGGTTCTCGACGATGTCCGCGAGCTGTCGAGCGCCGACGTAGACCGCGATCGTGCCGCGCGTCGCGGCCACACGTGTCCAGTTCACGTCGGGCGGCTCCTCGGTCTCGCCCTCGTGGCCGCGCACGAGCGTGAGCACGTCGCCGCCGCCCGGATAGGTGAGCGGCACGCCGGCGTAGCAGGACGCGCCGACCGCCGCCGGAATGCCCGGCACCACCTCGAATGGAATGCCCTGCTCGTGCAGGAACAGCGCTTCCTTCCCGCCCGTGTCGAAGATGAACGGATCGCCCCACTTGAGCCGGACGACGATCTTGTCCTCGCGCGCCTTCTCGGCCAGCAGCAGGCTGATCGCGTCCTGCTCGAGCGGCCGCGGTGCGGCAGCGCCGACGTCGAGCAGCTCCGCCTCGGCGCGCGCCGAGCGGAGCAGCCGCACGTGCACGCGATGGTCGTACACCACCACGTCGGCGGCTTCGAGGTACCGCAGGCCCCGCACACTGATGAGCGACGGATCGCCAGGCCCGGCGCCGACGATGTACACGCAGCCGCTTTTCACTGCGCTGATTGTAGATCAGGACACACGAAGGAACGAGGAATGAGCAACGACGAACGAGTGGCGGGCGCAGGCACGCGGCGGGCCGAGCCCTTCGACGGTCGCTCAGGGCATGCACGCTCGGCCCCTACTCGTTCCTCGTTCCTCGTCCCTCGTTCCTGCTGCGCACCTCGTCCAGAATCTCCATCGCCCCGTGCCCGGCCAGCTCAGCCGCCACTCGCCGGCCGAGCGCATCGGCCTCCTCGATCGACCCGCAATCGCGGTGTCGCACGGCCCGCGTGCCGTCCGGCGAGATGACGATGGCGTGGAGCTCGAGGAACGGGGTGTGGCGATCCTGACCGTCGCGGGGGAGGGCCACGGCGCCAAGCGGAAGCTGGCAGCCGCCGCCGAGCGCCTCGACGAGCGCGCGCTCGGCCTTGAGCGCAGCCGCCGTCACGCGATCGTCGACACGCGCGACGGCGGCGCGCGTCGCGTGATCGTCGGCGCGCACCTCGACGGCGACGATTCCCTGGCCCGGCGCGGGCACGCACGCGGCGATCGGCAGGCGCGCCGAGATGCGGTGCTCGAACCCGAGCCGCTTGAGGCCCGCGACCGCGAGCACGAGCGCGTCCGCCTGACGCTCGTCCAGCTTGCGCAGGCGCGTGTCGAGATTGCCGCGAATCGCGTGGAAGGTGGCCTTCGGCAGCAGCCGCACGAGCTGCGCCACGCGGCGCACGCTGCTCGTGCCGATGCGCGGCGCCTCGCCGAGCCGCGCGAGCGCTTCCTCCAACGCGTCGCCCGGCACGGCGCTCAACTGGAGCACCAGCGCGTCGCTCGGATCCTCGCGCGGGAGCACGCCGCCGATCGTGAGACCGCCGGGCAGCTCCGCCGGCATGTCCTTCGCGCTGTGCACGGCGAGATCGACGTCGTGGCCGAGGAGCGCGTCCTCGAGTTCCTTGACGAACAGCCGCTTGCCGCCGGCCTCCGACAGCGCCGCCTCGGCCAGCCGATCCCCCGACGTCTTGATGACCACGAGCTCGCACGCGCGCGCCGTGGCCTGCTCGAGACGTGCTGCGACCGTACGCGCCTGCCACAGCGCGAGCCGACTGCCGCGCGTGCCGACGCGAAACACGTTCACGGCTTCACCGTCCCGTCAGCCGGCGGGTCGGCGTCCGCCGCGCGCTCGCCGGCGGCCTCGGCTTCGCTCGGGGCGAGGCGGAAGAGGCGATTGAGCGCGTCGGAGTACGCCACGACGTCCGACGGATCGGCGGCCGACTTGAGCTGCTGCGTTGGCGTCAGCAGCAGCTTCTCGATGATGAGGTGCGTGATCTCGTCCACGCGCGCCTTGGCGTCCGGCCCGAGGCCCGCCAGCTTGGGCTCGAGGCGCTCGAGCTCGGCGAGCCGGATCGCGTCGAACCGCTCGCGCAGCGCGACCACGGTCGGTACGGCGCCGCGCGCGCGCAGCCACTGCGCGAAGGCGTCGACCTCCTCGCGCACGATCGCCTCGGCGCGCTGCAGCTCGGCGGTCCGCTTCGCCAGGTTCTCGGCAACGATCGCCTGCAGATCGTCGATGTTGTAGAGGAACACCTGCTCGATCTCGCCGGCCGCGGCCTCGATGTCGCGCGGCACCGCGATGTCGATGAGGAAGAGCGGCCGGTTGCGCCGCGTCCGCATCGTGGCGCCGACGCGCGCCTTCGTCAGCACGGGCGCGGTCGCGCCCGTCGCGGTGATCACGATGTCGGACGGCCCGAGCGCGGCGTCGAGGTCGCGCCAGTCGATCGCCGAGCCGCCGAGCTTCCCGGCGAGCGCCTGCGCCGAGGCGAACGTGCGGCTCGCCACCGTCAAGCGCTTCACCGGCTGCGCCATCAGGTGCACGCCCGTGAGCTCGGCCATCTCGCCCGCGCCGAGCATCAGGACGTTCAATCCTGTCAGGTCGCCGAAGATCTTCTTCGCGAGCGAGACCGCTGCATAGCTGACCGACACCGCGCCCTCGCCGAGGCTCGTCTCGGTTCGCACGCGTTTGCCGACGCCGAACGAGGCGTGGAAGAGGCGATTGAGCAGCGCGCCCGTGCGCCGGCGCTCCTGCGCGGCCGCGTAGGCCTCCTTGACCTGGCCCAGGATCTGGGGCTCGCCCACGACCAGCGAGTCGAGGCCCGCCGCCACACGAAACAGGTGACGCGCGGCCTCGTCGTCGTCGCGCCGGTAGAAGTGCCCATCGAGCGCCGCCGGCGTGACGCCGTGGAACTCGGCCATGAAGCGGCCGAGCTCGGCCGCCGCCTGATCCGGCCGCGCGCACGCTGCGTAGATCTCCGCGCGGTTGCAGGTGGAGAGCACGACCGACTCGGCGACGGCCGGCCGCCGCGCCAGCTCGTCGAGCGCGGCGTCGACACCACGGCGCGCGAAGTCGACCTGCTCGCGCAGCTCGACCGGCGCCGTGCGGTGACTCAGACCGAAGAGCAGCAGGTGCATCAGAAGAAGTTGTGGCTCTTCGTCAGGAAGTAGCCGACCGGCACGAAGTTCAGCAGCACCAGGAGGAAACCGATGGCCGACAGCCAGGCCGATCGCCGCGCCCCCCACCCCGTGGCGCGACGGACGAAGAGCGCGAACGAATACAGCAGCCAGCACACGAGCGCGACGAAGATCTTCGGATCCATCATCGTCATCGCCTGGGCGCGCGGATCGGACGAGGACCGGAAGTCGGCCTGCAACGCCCAGACGCCGCCGATGACGACGCCGAGCGTCAGGAACGTCCAGCCGACCGTGATGGCCTTCATGTTCATCCGATCGAGGACGGCGAGCGACGGCAGTCGCGCGTAGAAGTAGCCCAGGTGCTTGGCCTTGATCTCCTTGAAGAGCAGGACGTACGTGACGCCGATCATGCAGGCGAGCGCGAAGCTCGCGTAGGCGAAGAGCAGCGACGAGACGTGCAGCGCGAACAGCGGGCTGGCGAGCACCGCCGGCCGCGCGCCGAAGGCCGGCACGTCAATCGTCGGGATGAGTTGCAGCACGGCGATGAGCGGCGTCACGAAGACGCCCATCGCGCGCTCGTCGCTCGAGAGCTCGGTGTACAGGTACGCCAGCGCGAGCAGCCACACGAAGAACGAGATCGCCGCCGGCGTTCCGCTGAACGGCATGTAGCCGGCTTGCATGCGCTGCATGCCGATGAGAAACGTGTGCGCGAGCGCCGCCGCGGTCAGGATGGCCGTCGCCGCCCGCCCGGCGCGCGGGTCGCGGCGCGAGAAATGCGCGGCGTAGGCGATCGCGGATGCCGCGTAGAGCAGGAACGGGATGAGGTGCACGGTGAGTCCGCCCGCGGTAATTGTTTAGCGCCTCTCGATGGTTAACGCTAAACAATTACTAGAGAAG